>JAAHGR010000478.1 GCA_010672425.1 Symploca sp. SIO2E6 | reverse complement strand
AAAATTTAGGTTGGGTAGAGCTTTCTTCGTGACCCAACACAACCCGCTCCAATGTTGGGTCTCGTTGCCTCGACCCAACCTACATCTATTAGATCATTTTAGCTGTGTCACGCTAATACATTACTTTCTTTGTGATGCTAACGTATTTTTTACAACCTATGCCGCTATATTGGAAGTAGTAAAAGTTTACTAGTGAAATGGTAATAGAAGAGGTACGACGAGCAAGAGAGTTGCGGAATAAGCACTCCGAGCATAAACCGGTAATTTTGCCGATTCGAGTCAACCTTCCAAAAAATTTTTCCTTAGATTATGACCTGGGGAGTTATTTAAATCCGATTCAGCACCAGGAATGGAAATCATCGGATGATACTTCGGTGATTTTGGAGGAAATTCTGAATTTGTTGTCATCGGGAAAAGTGCCAACACTAGAGGAACCTTGTGGAGAAGTGCCAACAATAGTGGATTTGCAAGAAAATAAAATACCGGCTACACAATTAATTCCTCGAAGGAGGGTTGTATCGATACTGGCTGGTCTAGTGTGCTTTATAGCTGTATTTTATGTGGTTACAAATAATCACAATGCTGTAAAAGACATTAATAAATGTATGACTACTAATGAGAACAACATAAGCAACAATATAAGCAATATAGATAAAAAATATGTTGACGAACAAGAAGAAAAATATAGGAATCAAGGTCGTACTTTTTTTGCTGAGCAAGAATATAAGAAAGTAATTGAAGCTTATGAAAACAGTTACACATTAGCCCAAGAAAATGGTAATACTCAAGGGTTAATTGAGTCTTTATATTATCTGGGTCATGCTTACAAAGCCTTGAACCAAGATACAAAAGCACAGGAATGTTTTGAGAAAGGTAAGGAGAAGCTGGTCAACAGTAAGAAGTATTCTGGCTATTTTACCCAAGGTCAAGCATCTTTTTCTGATGAACAGCATAAGGGGTATCCCACTATTAGTGGCGAGGAATTTGATCCAGATCTCCTGACGGCTGGTCATAGTAAATTACCCTTGGGAACAATTGTGCGGGTAACAAATTCAAAAACTGGTGACTCTGTGGTAGTACGAATTAATGATAATGGTCCTAATCCTACAACAGGTCTAATCATTAATCTGTCTGAATCTGCTGCCCTAGAGATTCAGATGAAAGTGGAAGGTATCATCCCAGTGACACTAGAAGCAGCTGATTTTTTGACCGAACTAGACACATAAGACAAATTGGTTAGATTCCCAGTGAGCTACAATGTTGTCCGACAAGCAGCGATCACAACTCTCTAAACTCTAACTCTACCCAAAAAATGCCTCATACTTATCATGATTTCCAATCCAAAACCATGTCACCTTATCCCCTTGTAAAATTCCAATCGCACGATAATTCCGAGTAATCCTAACTGACCAAATATCCTCCTCACGATTAATACACTTAAAGTGTAAAGAAGGATGAAAAGGATTATTTAACCATAAATGATAAGTTTTTCTTGCTGCTTGACGAACATTTAAAGGAAGCTCATAATATTCAGTCCAAAAAGATGGTAAAGTAGCAGATTTCATAGCTTATGATAGTCCATTAGTTCCCCTTGTCCTTGATCAATTTGTTGTTTCGCAAGTCTTGCTGCTGCTACTAATTTATTTTGTGTTTTGCGAAAAGATTGCTCCCATTGTAATTCATCTTCAAGATCAGCGATATACTCTCTTAAATGTTCAATAATTTGTTCTTGTTGTGCCTCAGATAAGGATTCTACAAGTTTAACAACAGTCGCAATGTTTTCCTCTGACATTCTTGCTCTGAATACTAGAAAGATAGTTAAATCATAACATAAATCCTTATTTAAAAGGATGATGCATTAAACTCAGCCCTAAACGCGATCGCTAAGAGTAGCAGAGAGACTCTTTTCGAGATCGCTTGTGGAAAATTTGTTGCGATCTCTATCTCCCCCACTTTTTCGCTCTCCAGTGTGAGCTAGCCAGTCAAACCTACATTTTACGAAGACGCTGGGCAGCATACTCTCCAGACCAAAAAGCTCCATGAAGGTATCCAGGCTCTGTCAGACTAGTCGCATCACCTGCAAAAAACACTCGATTTTGAATCGGAGTTGCAAGATGCTTGGGTTCTAAGCCGGTAGCACCTACCAAATATCTTGGATAAGATCCTCCTGCAAACTCCTCTTGTTTCCATCGCTGAACAACAACTTTTGTCGGTTCTGGAACAGTCACTTGCAGAACTCGTTGAAGCTCACTACAAAATTCTTGAGTGATTGCCGTATCAGAGAGAGCCTCGATGCGGTGAGCCCTCTGTCCCCCCACAATACCGATTAAAACAGGAACATGCTTGTAATGGGCATAGTTTATGAATATTGGTCGCAAAGGACTATTACACATCGCCACCAAATCCACCGATTCAGACCAAAAGACGCGAGGAAATTGTAAGATCACTTTGTTGACTAACCCCATATCCATATACCTCAGGGCTTGTTGATGTAAACGAGGTAAATCTGGCTTAAAGGTAATCTGTCCAGAATGCAAAACACTAATGGGAACAGTCACGATAACTGCTTTTGCCTTAAAGGTTTCATTCTGAGTTTGGATCTCAACTCCATGTTGATCATAGGTAATATGTTTGACGACCTGATTGAAGTGTACTTCAAGATCTTGGGCAAGGTAATTCAGGATTTTTTCCATTCCCCCAGTGACAAATTGATCATCTGTAGGGAACATCCCTCCTTCCGGTTCTGTTGCAGATTCTACTAGTAAGCTTGCAAAACCCAATTCCTCAACGGGGGAGGCATCAAGATCTTCAAAGTACATTCTCATAAAGGCAAGAAGCTGTGAACTATCTTGTCTTCCCTTTAAATTGGCAGCAGCCCGATCTAAGACATCTGCAATGCTTGCGCGTGAACCACCAAGACCAACGCTTCGCCCTACGACGGTGCGTAAATAAGGCCACAAACTGGCAGATTTCATTGCTTTCTCAAGTGCTTGCAATCCAACCAATAAGTTGTCAGCAGCCTTCAGTGGATCGATAACATCACCCTCAGATTGAATGCCATAAAACGCTAAGTTGGAAAAATCTGAAACCCTTCTTTCTAATGAAATCTCTTGCGCAATTTTCTTTAGTGGATTGCCGGAACCGCCATGAAGCCAGGCAGCTCCCAAATCGACAGGTATCCCAAAATCATGAATAGTCCGGACCCGTCCACCTATACAATCACGGGCTTCTAGAACAATTGCCTGCTGTCCATGTTGTTTGAGATATCTTGCCGCACTAAGACCTGCACATCCTGCACCAACAATAACAATTGAGTCTTGAGCTGACATTCTTGATCTGAATACTAGAAAGATGGTTAAATCATAACATAAATCCGTATTTCAAAGGATGATTCATTACAACTAAGCTCTACACGCGATCGCTGATAAAATATGATAGGAAGCCTTACCCCAAATCAAATTACTACCAATGCTTGACCAGTCCTCAACCTTCTCTTTAATCCCACCAGGAAAATAATTTTTGAGAACTAATTTCTAGTTGATCACAACCCCAAACAAATTGCACAAATTCCCCGGCAAAATCTAAGTCTTTGACACCGATAACTGTTATCGTATCAACAACCAAATTAGGAGTTTCTCTATCAGCAAATGCTATACCATCAAAGGTTGCTGTCACCCCATTTTCTTGGCAACGCTGACCGAATTCGATAAATGAACCGACGGATGGAGCAGCATTAAAATTTGCTGATGGTGTGGTGTATCCTTCTTCAATAGTCTGTTGTAGTCTTTCCAAAGACAAACCCTCAAACTTGATGGCATTGGGGGTATATTCAGTAATTGTCGTACCGAGGATTTCCTCTATCTGTTGAACCATAATATTATCTGTTTTTAGTAACGGTAGTAACGGTAGGTTGGGTAGAGCCTTAGCGAGACCCAACACAATGTACCCCGATGTTGGGTCTCGTACCCTCGACCCAACCTACACATATGCTGTGGTGGATGTCTTCTGCCATACGCTATTCTTCCACAAGATTGACTAGAAGGTAGGTTGGGTAGAGCCTTCTTCGTGACCCAACACCGTGTACTCCCTGATGTTGGGTCTCGTACCCTCGACCCAACCTACGTTTGCTCTACGTTTACTCGCACCCAACACTTGGAGCAAAAGTTAGCTGATCTCCTGCTCCCCAATCCCAATCATAAATTCCTGCTTTTACATAACGACTAAAACTCGAATACTCCCAATCTTTTGGAGCTTGAACTAACCCATGTTTTACAGGATTATAATGAATGTATTCAACATGATTAATAAAATCTATTTCATCTATAATAAAATGTTCCCAAAAGCGACGTTGCCAAATCGCTTTTTCCTGTTTTTTGTTTCGCGAACTAGAAATATTACCACAATATTGGGGAGAACATCTTCTACTAAAATACTCTTTGATTAAACGCCAACGAGTTGAGAAGTTATCCTCTCCCTCAGGTAATGTCCAAATACAATGCAAATGTTCTGGCAAAATTACAATTGCTTCAATTTTGAAAGGATGATTTTGCATAATGCGTCGAAAAGCATCTCTCAATAGCGAGATATTCTCAGGTTCGCATAAAAATTGACGGCGATTGTGGGTCAGAACAGTGAAAAAGTATGTACCTCCTGCAATCTTAGCACGACGATATTCCATTAGTTTAGGTTATTTTAACGGTAGATACGGTAGAAGTGTAAAAGTGTAAAAGTGTAGGTTGGGTAGAGCCTTAGCGAGACCCAACACAGTGTACTCCCCGATGTTGGGTCTCGTACCCTCGACCCAACCTACATATGTATCGTAGTAGATGTCTTTGGCCATACGCTATTCTTCCACAAGATTCACTAGAAAGTAGGTTGGGTAGAGCCTTAGCGAGACCCAACACAGTGTACTCCCCGATGTTGGGTCTCGTACCCTCGACCCAACCTACATATGTATCGTAGTAGATGTCTTTGGCCATACGCTATTCTTCCACAAGATTCACTAGAAGGTAGGTTGTGTAGAGCTTTAGAAAGTGACCCCACACCGTGTACTTCCTGATGTTGGGTCTCGTACCCTCGACCCAACCTACACATGTGTCGTGGTAGATGTCTTTGGCCATGCGCTATTCTTCCACAAGATTGACTAGAAGGTAGCTTGGGTAGAGCGATCGCGAGACCCCACACCGTGTACTCCCTGATGTTGGGTCTCGTACCCTCGACCCAACCTACACATGTGTCGTGGTAGATGTCTTTGGCCATACGCTATTCTTCCACAAGATTGACTAGAAGGTAGGTTGGGTCTCGTACCCTCGACCCAACCTACACATGTGTCGTGGTAGATGTCTTTGGCCATGCGCTATTCTTCCACAAGATTGACTAGAAGGTAGGTTGGGTAGAGCTTTAGAAAGTGACCCAATACAGTGTACTCCCTGATGTTGGGTCTCGTACCCTCGACCCAACCTACACATGTGTCGTGGTAGATGTTTTTGGCCATACGCTATTCTTCCACAAGATTGACTAGAAGGTAGGTTGGGTAGAGCTTTAGAAAGTGACCCAACACCGTGTACTTCCTGATGTTGGGTCTCGTACCCTCGACCCAACCTACACATGTGTTGTGGTAGATGTCTAAAGTTATCCAGATTTTACCATCCACACCAAAAAACTAAGAATTTGTTCAAGAGGAGGAAGGGGATAATCCACTAAATCAATGGTTACCGTTTGACTTTCTAGTTTGAGAAATCTCCATTGTGTTCCACTACTAACACATCCGTAAACAGCTGTAAGGGGTTGCTCTTTGGCTTGATTAAATCGCTGTGCTGCTACCATTTCCGCGATGCATTGTCCTAGTCCGGATTTTAGGTCTGATTTTTTGGCTTCAACAATGACAATTGTCGGAGCCTCTACTGTTAATTGTTCCGGAGAACGACTAATCAGGAAGTCGCACACTCCGTTGAGTCCAACACTCAAATCAACGTTAAACTCTTCCCCTGAAAATACGCTGATTTGTCGCCCCAGAATGCGTCGTACTTCCAAAAGTACGGGATTGATAATGACTTCAGAACGTGCTTTTTCGGTATCGACAGCGATCGCCCAAGGTAAATCATCTAAAATACCTTGTAGTCTAAGGCTTGGTATGATCGGTTCTAGGAAGTCTGGGAAAAAGCGAACCCCTTCAACAGTTGTGAGGTGAAAATCTTGTTTAACTTTTTCGATAGTAAATTGACTGTAAGGCATAGGGATAAATTATTTTTAGTCTGACTGACGATAATGGTAGGTTGGGTAGCAATACTGCTCGGTTAAGAATTGATCCCCCCAACCCCCCTTGAAAAAGG
>JAAHGR010000477.1 GCA_010672425.1 Symploca sp. SIO2E6 | reverse complement strand
CCCAGCATCATTTTCATTCTTTCAAGTCCTAGAGCCGGTTCAACCCTACTCAGAGTTATGTTAGCAGGTCATCCAGACCTCTTCTCCCCACCATTTTACCTAAATCGCGATCGCGCACTGGTAAGGCTCGTTTGGCAGCTTCTTCTCCTTCCAACATCACCACCAGAACCTTGTAGGCAATGGAAAGAACATAGGGAGTTTGGAAAAACACAGACCAAGTTTTGGAAAGGTCTTCTAGATTTAAATCTAGAGGTACAATGTTCATCTGCTGAATCTGATCAGCAAGATTAGAATCTTCCAGAAAACTATAACTAGCATCCTCTATAGTTTCGCGAATCATCTGTGAGGTAATCATCCGTTTCTCGTTGAGGGTGCTTACCACACTCCCTAACAGCTGTTGGGGTTGCAGCACATTATCATTGCCGTAGAAGCTAAGCATATAGTAGAGATCTAAGGCTGCTTGGCGTTTGACTGGTTTCCCTTTGGAACGAAATGGTGTAGCATCAATATTATGCAAAGCAGGATTAGTAATCACCTGGTAGAGAAAGATATTCACCCCATGTTCTGGTGTACCTTTTCCCAGCTCACTAGGTCTCACTGTAGTTACCAATGCACCCTCCATCTCTGTCTGTATAGCTGACTGCAAGACTCTCTGGATCGTGGCAGTGACAGTAGCGATTGCTAAATAGTTGCTCATGACTTAGCAGGGAATTGGGGATTGGGAATTGGGAATTGGGGATTGGGAGACAAGGGAGATATTTACACTCACCCATTCTTAATTCTTAATTTTTAATTCTTAACTACCACCTAACACCTAACACCTAACACCTAACCTAAAGCTGCAACACATTCAATTTCTACCAAAACATTCTTTGGTAAACGAGAAACTTCAACACAGGCACGAGCCGGAGCCGATTCTGCATTGAAGTACTTTGCGTAAACCTGGTTCACCACTGCAAAATCATTCATATCCGCAAGAAATACAGTTGTTTTCACCACATCCTCAAATGTAGCCCCGGCTGCTGTTAAAATTGCTTCGAGATTGGCCATTACTTGCTCTGTTTGTTGGACAACATCATCAGCACCGATAATTTCACCAGTAGTAGGGTCCAGAGGGATTTGACCAGCAACAAAAATCAGTGTACCACTAGCCGCGATCGCTTGATTGTAAGGGCCAACGGGTGCAGGTGCGTTATCTGTACGGATAATTTTTTTGGTCATTTGTTGTTGGTTGTTGGTTGTTGGTTTTTTGTTGTTGGTTGTTTGTTGTTGGTTTTTTGTTGTTGGTTGTTTGTTGTTTGTTGTTTGTTGTTGTTGTTTGTTGTTTGTTGTTTGTTGTTTGTTGTTTGTTGTTGTTGTTTGTTGTTGGTTGTTTGTTGTTGGTTGTTTGTTGTTGGTTGTTTGTTGTTTGTTGTTGGTTGTTGGTTGTTGGTTGTTGGTTGTTGGTTGTTTGTCGTTGGTTGTTGGTTGTTTGTCGTTGGTTGTTGGTTGTTGGTTGTTGGTTGTTTGTTGTTGGTTGTTGGTTGTTGGTTGTTTGTCGTTTGTTGTTTGTCGTTTGTTGTTTGTTGTTTGTTGTTTGTTGTTGGTTGTTTGTTGTTGGTTGTTTGTTGTTTGTTGTTTGGGAAGAAGATGTAGCTATATGATCTTCCCTATCTTCCTTGTCTCCCTTGTCTTCCTTGTCTCCTCATCTCCTCATCCCCGCGTCTCCGCGTCTCCGCATCTTCCTTGTCTCCCTTGTCTTCCTTGTCTCCTCATCCCCTCATCCCCGCGTCTCCGCGTCTCCGCGTCCCCGCGTCTCCTCCCCGACAGGCTGAATGAATGATGCTAACTGTTCCTCTAATCTTTCTAGCAAAGTACTGACCTGCTCACCAACTTGCTCAAAACAAATAGCAGGTGATGGTTTTGGTTCAAAGAGAATCAGCTTTAGTTGTCCATTGCCAATGCCGAGCATCAAGACTTCTCGTTCCGGTTGATGGGCATCGACTACTCCCAAAATTTCCTGAATCTTGTTGTCAACCTTACGATTTAGTATCTCGATCGCTTCTCTGGAACAATGGACAAAATGGGGCTTTGGTTGGATATCCACTCCCATAATATCATCCCTGTCTCCTCTCTCTAGAAATAGTCCCCAAGCTAATGCTGCTAATTCTTCCTGATGGTTGTTGACAAATTGGTCTAATTGGTATCTCCATCGATCTTCTGCTTTTTCTGAGGGTTTATTACCAAATATTGTCATTGGGAATTGGGAATTGGGAATTGATTGTACTCGTGGAACAGGCTTCCAGCCTGTAGAAGCTTCCAGCATGTGGAACAGGCTTCTAGCCTGTAGAAGCTTCCAGCAGGTAGAAGCTTTCAGTTTGTGGAACAGGCTTCCAGCCTGTAAAAGCTTCCAGCCTGTAGAAGCTTCCAGCATGTGGAACAGGCTTCCAGCCTGTAGAAGCTTCCAGCATGTGGAACAGGCTTCCAGCCTGTAGAAGCTTCCAGCATGTGGAACAGGCTTCCAGCCTGTAGCAGCTTTCAGCAGGTAACAGCTTTTCTTATCTGCTCACCTTTTCAATTGTCCCACATGTTGCCACATATCCCCATCTTTATTTCCTTGCTTTTTATTGAGCTTGCTGTTATCATTGATAATTGGAAGAGGTGTGCGCTTATCTATAAGGTAAAGTATTCCTCGAAACCTGGTCTCTGGACTGTACTGGCAAGATGCCAGTTCCACTCTTTACTGGCAAGATGCCAGTTCCACTCTTTACTGGCAAGATGCCAGTTCCACTTTTTACTGGCAAGATGCCAGTTCCACTTTTTACTGGCAAGATGCCAGTTCCACTTTTTACTGGCAAGATGCCAGTTCCACTTTTTACTGGCAAGATGCCAGTTCCACTTTTTGCTGGCAAGATGCCAGTTCCACTTTTTACTGGCAAGATGCCAGTTCCACTTTTTACTGGCAAGATGCCAGTTCCACATAACTCCAATAATCCCTTAAACTGGGAAGCAATAGGTTGTTGTCTTGCCTCCTCATGTCCAAAGCTTCTAAATTTGGGAAATCCTTCCTCTATTTATCGGTAATCAATATCGTGGCTTTGCTGATTAGTAAATTGGCCAATGCTGATTCCGTAAAAAATTTGGACGATCGCTTGGCTTTGGCAGTGACTGTGGGTCTAATTGGGGTGTCTGCTGTTATCGAATCGAGTAGTTCGACGGCAAGTGGCAAGCAGCCTGCAAGTTGGCGCTGGCTGAAAGGTTTGCTACAGATTGCGATCGCTGGCTTTCCTTTGGGTCTAGGAATTCACTTTTTCCTCAAGGGTCGATGGCTACAGACTTTTGGTTTTCTCGTTTTAACCCTAATTGCTCTGGTTTTACCTCTGCTGATCCAGTTTATCAATAAATTGAGACAAAAGAGCCAAGAGTCTATAGATCCACTGGTGGATCAGGGCATGGATGCGATCGCAACTCGTATCATCAGTAAGGTGAAATTCCTGCTGTGGGAATTGAGTTCATTTGAGCAGAAGTACTACGAAAGCTTAGTCTATAATTGTCGAGATTATCAAACCCAGGGATTGGATAAAGACCGTACCCTGAAACTGCAAAGGGTGTTTGTACCTCTGAAGATTGTTTCTAAGGAGGTGGTTCAGGTGGACCCGAAGATGATTCAGCGGGTGGAGGGAAAGGCTGGAAACCCTAAGGAGAAGCAAATCTGGGATTTTTTAGCGGCGATGAAGCAATATCCAGCATTGCGACATCTGGCAGTATTAGGCGCACCGGGTTCTGGTAAAACTACACTCTTGAGATATTTGACCCTTATTTATGCTACTAAGCAACAGCGAAGACGGCATCCCCAAGCACCAAAACTGATTCCGGTGTTGTTGTCTCTCCGAGATGTGCGTCAGGTGATTGCCGAGAAACAACCTCCTTTGGCAGAATTGATTACTCAACAGGTACAGCAGCAACGCCAACTTCAGCCTCTTAACCCACCTCCCGATTGGTTTGCTGAGAAATTAACTCAGAAACAATGTTTGGTCATGCTAGATGGGTTGGATGAGGTGGCGGATCCAACCCAGCGGCAGCAGGTGAGTCGTTGGGTGGATCGGCAGATGCAGGCATATCCGGATACTCCTTTTATCCTCACTTCTCGACCCTTTGGTTATCAGAGTGCGCAGCTACAACAAGGGGTAACTGTCTTAGAAGTACAACCGTTCAACCTCCAGCAAGTGCAACGGTTTATCCACAGCTGGTATTGGCAAACGGAGGTGATGAGTCGAGCCGGTGAAGACGATTTGGGGGTGCGGGAAGAAGCGAAAAAACAAGGGGATGATTTGCTCAAGAGGATTAGGAAGAGTTCACCTTTAGCGGCAATGGCTGTTAACCCTTTGCTTCTTACCATGATTGCTACGGTTCACCGTCGCGGTAGTGCTTTGCCGGGAAAACGGGTTGAATTGTATAAGGAAATATGTCAGGTGTTGCTTGAAAAGCGACAAAGGGCCAAGGAGATGGAGACGCGGGGACACGGGGACACGGAGACGCGGAGAATGGATCGGTCTCTGAGTGCTAGTCAAAAGCAGTCGGTGTTGCAATTGTTGGCAATAGACTTGATGCAGCACAATACTCGTGGTTTTAATTTACCAGAAGGAATAACTTTGATTGAACAGCAATTGGCAGGAGTGGCTGGTAGTGGGACAAATCCCCAGGAGTTTTTTCAGCAAATCAAGGATGTCAGTGGCTTGTTAGTGGAAAAGGAGTTAGGGGTTTATGAATTTGCTCATCTGAGTTTTCAGGAATATTTGGCTGCTGTTGAGATTAAGGAAACTAACCAAGAACAGCTGTTAATTGATAATATCGATAATCCCTGGTGGAATGAAACCATCCGTCTCTATGCTGCTCAAACTAATGCTAGTAATCTGATTCGGGCAGTTTTGGTTTCCTCTTCTCCTTCGGTGGAGGTTATGGCATTGGCTTATGATTGCCTAGAGGAGGGATTGATTGTTGATTCAGAGGTTAGGCAACAACTAGAAGCTAGGTTGGAGGTAGATTTAGGAGATTTGGGGACAGACAAATTCCGGTTAGCGGCTAATGTATTGCTATCTCGACGATTAAACAATTTGGTAAGGATTGAGGAGAATGTCGAGATTGACCTGAGTTATATAACTTGTGCGGAATATCAACTGTTTATTGATGAGATGCGTCAAGCAGGTGAAAATCGTCAGCCGGATCATTGGCAAGATTACAGGTTTCCCCCTGGAGATGCGAGAAAACCGATTACTGGAGTAAGGGGTAGTGATGCTGAAGAGTTTTGTGAATGGTTGACTCAGCAGCATTCTGCTTTGGGATTTAGGTATAGGTTGCCTACTTTGGCGGAAGTTAAGGAGTATTCAGCTACGGAACAACAGATTGGTTGCTGGTGCAATGATGGGGAGATTGCCGGAATAGAAGCAAGCTGGTGGCAAGACTGGTACAGCAAATTAGCTGAGGTTACTATTCTTAATCGTAACTTCGACCTTAACCTTGACCTCAACCGAGACTTCAACCAAAATCTATATCAAGACCTCGAACGAGTCCTCAACCAAAATCTATACCAAGACCTCAACCTCAACCTCAACCGAGTCCTCTACAAAGACCTCTACCGAGACCTAGACCGATTCTTAAACCAAGTTCTCTACCGAAACCTAGACCGATTCCTAAACCGATTTCTCTACCGAGACTTCTACCAAGTTCTCTACCGAGTTCTCAACCAAGACCTCTACAGAGACCTAGACCGAGTCCTCGAAAAAATCCTCTACCGAGTCATTTACCAAAACATCCACCGAAACCTTTACCAAGTTCTTGACCGAGACCTCAACCGAAAGCTCAAGCGATACCTCTACCAAGTCCTCTACAAAAAAATCGAAGCAAACGAAGCTAGTGATTTCCTAATATTATACTTCCCTCTGCTTTTTTTTATTGTTATCTATCAGCTATTGTCAATAGTCTATCAGGCGACATCCCAAGATAGAAAGGCACTAGAGCAAATTAATCTAAGCCGTCAAGAGTGTGAAGAGATTAGTCGTAAGTATCAATACAAGATAGACGAAATTTACCCGATTTATGTTCACTTAGTATTACAAGATGAGCGACAAGCAGGACGGATACCAGCGTGGGAAGGTATTCGGCTGGTTAGAGAATTGAGAATTGAGAATTGAGAATTGAGAATTATCGACAAGTCAATTAGTTCGCACCCGACCCAATACTGCTCGGTTAAGAATTGATCCCCCCAACCCCCCTTGCTCAAGGGGGGCTCTTGTTCCCCCCTTACGAAGGGGGGTTAGGGGGGATCGACAGGGATTGAACCTTACTAACCGAGCAGTATTG
>JAAHGR010000476.1 GCA_010672425.1 Symploca sp. SIO2E6 | reverse complement strand
CACCCCATTGTCCTGCGCTTTATTTCCAGTGAAGATGGTATGACCGCAGATTGGTCTCGTGTTCCTTATGATTTACTCGAGACTATTTCTAACCGGATTGTCAACGAAGTCAAGGGAGTCAATCGGGTGGTTTATGACATCACCTCCAAACCCCCCGGTACGATTGAGTGGGAGTAAGGGACTTATTGAGAATTGAGAATTGAGAATTGCAATTTAACAATTCAACAATTTAACAATAACCAATGTACCTAAAAACCCTAAACCTCCGACAGTTTCGTAACTACCAGAATTGTAGCGTGCATTTTAATGCACCGAAAACAATTTTGGTAGGGAATAATGCTCAGGGGAAATCGAATCTCTTGGAGGCGGTGGAGTTGTTGGCGACTCTCAAAAGTCATCGCTCAGTGCGAGATCGCGAATTAGTCTGGGAAGAAGCTGCTGTTAGTGAAATTCGGGCTAACCTAGAGAGAGTCTACGGTTCAGTGGAATTATCTATCACCCTACGCAGTCAGGGGAGGCGTACTGTCGCCTTGAATCAGGAATCCTTACGGCGTCAGCTGGATTTTTTGGGTACTCTCAATGCAGTACAATTCTCCAGTCTAGATTTAGAACTAGTTCGGGGAGCCCCAGAACGGCGTCGCAGTTGGCTCGATGCCATTCTGACTCAACTAGAACCAATTTATGCCTATATTTTGCAGCAATATAACCAAGTACTGCGGCAACGTAATGCTCTCCTCAAAAAAATCCGCAAGCAACAAATCGAAGGTATAAATGAGTTACCATACCAAGACCAGATCGACCAATTAGCTTTATGGGATGCCCAACTAGCAACTGCTGGTTCACGAGTTACCAGGCGTCGAGCCAGAATGCTGCAACGACTAGCTCCTATTGCCCAAACATGGCACACTAGTATCAGTGGGGCTACAGAAATACTAGAGATTAACTATGCTCCCAATGTCAGCATTGAGGAAGATGATCCAGAAGGGGTACAAAAAGCATTTCTCAGCAAAATCCAGCAGCGTCGCCTCCCGGAAAAGCATCAGGGTACAACTCTTGTTGGTCCTCATCGGGATGAAGTAGAGTTTACCATCAACCAAACTCCTGCTCGAGCCTATGGTTCCCAAGGACAGCAGCGGACATTGGTCTTGGCACTGAAGTTAGCGGAGTTAAAGTTGATTGAAGAAGTGGTAGGAGAACCACCGCTGCTCTTACTAGATGATGTCTTGGCGGAACTAGATCTTAATCGGCAAAATCAGTTACTTGAGGCGATTCAAGAGCGATTTCAGACTTTGATTACCACCACCCATTTGGGGGCTTTTGATTCCCAATGGTTGAAGTCTTCACAAATTCTTTCTGTACAAGCAGGTCAGATTATCTAAGGAGATATTGAGAATTGGGAATTGGGAATTGGGTATTGGGTATTGGGTATTGGGTATTGGGAATTGGGAATTGGGAATTGGGTATTGGGTATTGGGAATTGGGTATTGGGAATTGGGTATTGGGTATTGGGAATTGGGTATTGGGAATTGGGTATTGGGTATTGGGAATTGGGTATTGGGTATTGGGAATTGGGTATTGGGTATTGGGTATTGGGAATGGCGAATTGGGAATGGCGAATTATAACTATCTAACAATTATAAATTTTTCCCATTTTTAGCCAACCAAACACTTGCTCGACAGTAAGGTTGAGCTCAATTGCTGCTAAGATGGGGAGAGGGTCGTTTTTTTCTCGGAAGAGTGGTTGGCGATCGCGTTGAAATACCAAAATACTGAGGTCGTCAGGGTCGAGAAACCAACCTAATTGAGAGCCATGCTCTAGGCAGTACAAGATATTGCTAATAACTTTACTGGGTTTTTGGTCTGGAGAGAGGATCTCAATTACCCAGTCTGGAGGCAGAGAGAAGCGATCCGGGACTTCCCCATCTGGTAAGAAAGGAATATTTGGCCAAAGGAAGACAGCTAGATCAGCTACAATGGAGCGATTGCCAAAGCTACATCTAAGTTCAGGAAAAGCATAGGCAATTTTTGAGTTTTCAGTAACGAAATTAATTTCGCTACCTAGTTTGCCTTGTAAACGGCTATGTTTTCCTTTAGGCATGGGTTTTTGAATGATTTCTCCAGCAAGGAATTCACTCGCAGGTTTCGTTTCTGGTAATTCGAGGAATTTTTCTAAGCTAAGAGGTTTGGTGGTAGTGAGAGTCATTTGATAATTTAGAATTTAGAATTTAGAATTTAGAATTTTGGCTATTTATATCTAGCTGAACTTGATGTCTCCAGCATAGCTATATGCTCCTATAGCAAAAGAATCTTCTAAAATTACTTTTTTTCCCACCTGCGGCTTTGCACGTCCCACTTACGGCTCTGTTCCTCGTGATCGCGTCTCAGTTCTTCTAGAATCTGATCAAAGCGGCTTTGTGTTTCTTGTTTACCAGCATATGTCATTGCTCTAGTTAGGGGAGAACATCAATACTATTATAGTAATAGTAAAGAACCACTTAACAATAAACAAATATTATGATTGCCATTGCAGAAAAGCCCCGTATCACCTGGGAGAAACTGCCAGATGATTTCCATTTACCAGATGATCCTGTGGACAACATCAGCCAACTTTACCTTGCAGAAGGACTAACCAACAGCCTAGAAACTGCCAATCTACTAGCAGCAAATGCTCTGGTAGCCGGTAACTACCCTGTTTGTGCCACTTTGGACGGGAAAGTTGTTGTCAAGGCTCCTGATTGGATGTATGTGCCTCAGATTAATGTGTCCCTGGTGGAAGTAAATCGTAGCTATACTCCTCAACTGCAAGGAGATATTCCTATTATTGTTATGGAATTTCTCTCCCACACTGAGGGGCAAGAGTATTCTAGTAAGCCAACTTATCCCCCTGGTAAATGGTTTTATTACGAGCAAGTACTCAAGGTTCCTAATTACTTGATCTTTGAACCAGAAGAGGGTCGGTTAGAAGCTTATCAATTAGATGATTTGGGGCGCTATCGGTTACGCCAGCCAGATGCGAACAGCCGTTATTTCTTGGAACCATGGCCCCTGTTTTTGGGGGTATGGCAGGGAACGAGGCGCAATCGCACCGGGTATTGGTTGCGCTGGTGGGATGAGTCGGGTAATTTGTTACCCTGGAGTTCGGAGCAAATTGAACAGGAACGGCAGCGTGCTGAACAAGCTGAAAAAGCCCGAAGGGAATCAATTCCCCGTCTGTTAGATATGGGTCTTAGTGTAGAACAAGTGGCAAACGCTTTGGGTATTTCTGTAGAGGAGGTGGAAGAAGGTCGAATTGAGAATTGAGAATGGGGAATTGGGAATTGGGAATTGGGAATTGGGAATTGGGAATTGGGAATTGGGAATTGGGAATTATAACTAACAACAAGCAAGAGTTAGTCGCGATCGCGAAGCCAACCTAATGCTTAGGGATTATTGTTAATTGTAGGTGAAATCAAAGTGAAAGCTTGTTCGATAATCGCCTCTCGGTTGACCATTTTTTCCAAAGTCGGCGTATCGTAAATACCTTCTGCCACCTCTAAATAAGCGCTGTTGAGAGCTGTTTCGTAGGCTTCTTCTTACAACTTAACAATTCTCAATTTAACAATTTAACAATTCTCAATTCCAAGGAAGTCAACAACTTTCAATATCCGTTTGAGAAAAATCCGACCCTTTGAACAACAGAGACTCACCTGTTGCTTTAGCTAGTGCATAAGCAAAGCAGTCACCAAAATTCAATCCGGCAGGATGCCGACCTTTACCATACTGTTGCCAAGCGAAAATAGCAAGATTAACCTGAGTCTCGTCAAAAGGTACTACTGTCAGTTCTGCCTCAGAAACAAAAAGCTCTAATTCCGAACGACCTAATACTCCCTTACGAGTTTCCATTACGATTTTGCATTCCAACAAAGTTGGTGCTCCAATCAGCCTAACCTTTGCTACTTCAATTTTGTTAATAAAATCTGCACGTTCTGGTTCATCGAACAAAATAGCAGCTACTGCCGATGTGTCAATTACCATTATGATGGCAACCCAAACTCATCGTAACCAAGAATATCATCCGCACTGCGAAGATCGCGATCCGGCAATGCTGCACAGCGTAAGGCAATTTCAGTTAATCGTTTCGAGAGTGAATGAGACTTTGGTAAATCGCGCCTGTTTTTAGCCTGGATTAGAGCCTTTTCAACGGCTAGCTTTACGGCTTCTGTTATGCTGCGTCCTGTAAGCTCAGCTAATTCACTCACCATTACCTCAATTTCAGGATCTTTGATGCTGATGCCCATTACCTAGTCCTTGGTGGAGTTTTCCTAAAATTGTATCATCTTAAATAATTAATGCCCTCACTCATCAAGCAAGAGCTAGTCGCGATACCGAAGGTTAGCTTCGCTATCGCGCCTCAGTGATATGATGGTAATAGTTAACTCACCACAAAGGCACAAAGTTCACAAAGTGAGGATAAGAAGGGGGCAATACTGTTGGGTTAAGCTCTATAGCTTAGCATGAATATTCTGAATGGCTTGAATTACTCTATCAATATTGCTTGGTGTCAGGTTAGAGCCAGAAGGAAGACATAAACCTCTCTCAAATAAGTCTTCTGCGACTGTACCACCAAGAGATTCGCAAGCGGCAAACACCGGTTGAAGATGTAGGGGTTTCCAAACCGGGCGAGATTCGATTTTTTCTTGGGCAAGGGCAAGGCGAATGGTTTCTCGAGCAACTCCAAATAAATTGGGATCAACTGTTAGGCAGGTTAGCCAGCGTGTTGCACGTCCAAATGGGGCTTCTGGCATAAACTCAATTCCTGGTAATTCACCTAATGCTTTGTGATAAACTTCAAAATTGTGCCGTCTTGCTGCAACGCGATCGCTTAAAACTTTTAACTGCCCCCGACCAATTCCCGCTAGGATATTACTCAGGCGGTAGTTATAGCCAATCTCGGAATGTTGATAATGAGGGGCAGGGTCGCGGGCTTGGGTAGCCAGAAAGCGGGCTTTGGCTACAATATTCTGGTCATCTGAAACCAGCATTCCCCCGCCGGAGGTGGTGATTATTTTATTACCGTTGAAGGAATAAATACCGATTTTCCCCAAGGTTCCGGGAGCCCGTCCTTTGTAAGTTGCACCTAATGCTTCAGCCGCATCTTCAATCAGGGGTATTTCGTAGTGGTTGCAGGCGGCAATAATCGGGTCAAGATCAGCACTCTGTCCGTACAGATGGACAAGGATAACAGCTTTGGGAAGTTTACCGATTTTAGCACGTTGAGTGAGGGTATCCCATAATAAATTAGGGTCCATATTCCAAGAATAGCGATCGCTGTCGATAAAGACAGGTTTGGCACCAAGGTAGGTGATGGGGTTGGCAGTGGCAATAAAGGTTAAAGTCGAGCAAAAAATTTCATCGCCAGTTTCAACCCCAATGAGTCTCAGTGCGAGGTGAAGTGCTGCTGTTCCTGAACTTAGGGCTGCGGCATGAGATGCGCCAACAACTTGACAAAATTCTTCCTCAAAAGCATTGACATGGGGGCCAACAGGAGCAATCCAGTTGGTTTCAAAGGCTTCTTTGACAAACTCTAGTTCCTGAGTGCCCATATGAGGTGTTGAAAGAAGAATTTGTTCGGTCATGGGCTCTCACAATGAGTTATTGGTTTGGATAATTTTAGCTGGGCAGCCGTAAGCTAGGCAATGGGATGGTAGAGATTTAACAATAACTGAACCTGCACCACAGGTAGTTTGTGCGCCAATCGTCATACCAGGGCAAACTTTACTGCCTACTCCTAGCAAAACCCCTGATTCTATATTGACTTGACCACACAAGGAACAACCAGGGGCAATATGGCAGTAGTCACCAATGATACAGTCATGATCGATTGTTGCTCCTGTGTTGATAATTACGTGATGACCAATTTTGGTATCGGTATTGAGAACAGTATTGGGCATGAGCACAGTACCGGGGGCAATTTCAACACCCATAGCAATTTGGGCTGAGGGGTGAATTGCTGTGGTAAAAGAGTATCCTTGGGCTTGGAGTTTTTCGGCAATCCTTTGACGAATCAGGTTGTTGCCAATGGCCACAATCCATTGACTATCTAAGGTAATAGTAGGTAAGATGTCAAGGGTCTGATAAATGGGGACATTGTGAATAGTTTTGGTTTCCGATGGGGGATTATCGTCAACAAAGGCAGTTACTTGGCGTCCTTGCTTGATTAAAATATCTAGAATTACTTTGGCGTGTCCTCCACAACCGTAGAGATAAAGATTCACAATGATTTCTTCCTATTTCCCAGATGAAGTACCATGAAATTCACTCATGGTTACATGATTTGCTTGAGCTATGCCTTCTCGCTTGA
>JAAHGR010000475.1 GCA_010672425.1 Symploca sp. SIO2E6 | reverse complement strand
AACGGAATACAACAGTGATTTGTTTGATGCCACTACAATTGAGCGGATGAACGGGCATTTGAGTACAATGCTCGTGGGAATCGTTACCAATCCCCACATAAGCATTGCTGAATTACCTTTGTTGACTGAAAGTGAGCGTCATCAGTTGTTGGTGGAATGGAATAATACTCAGGTTGACTATCCCCAAGATAAGTGCATTCATCAGTTGTTCTCCGAACAGGTAGAAAAGACACCAGATGCAGTAGCAGTAGTATTTGAAGAGGAACAATTAACTTATCGGGAATTGAATAGTCGGGCGAATCGATTGGCGCGGTATTTGCAAAGTTTGGGAGTCGGACCAGAGGTGAGGGTAGGCATCTATTTGGATCGCTCTACTCATATGATAGTCGCCGTAATGGGTGCAATTAAAGCAGGTGGTTGTTATCTTCCCCTCGAACCAAAATGGCCGGTTGCCCGGGTGGAAAAGATTCTCTCATCTCAAGCAGTGGGCTATCTAGTGACAGAGCAAAAATACTTGCAGATTGTTAGAGAACAGCAATGGAAACACCCACAATTGACCCATGTGCTATGCCTGGATGTCGATACACCCAAACCGTCCCCTGAAATAGTTGATCGCAGTGCTACCCGCTCTTTGTGGGATTGGGTAGCCCAACAAGCAAGCGATCGCGTGACAGCGGGTGGATTTATCAGTAGCTATACCGGCGAGCCTTTTTCGGAGACAGAAGTTGACGAATATAAAAACCATGTCGTTAAACTAGCCCAACCCTACTTGGGACCAGCCAAACGAGTGCTGGAGATTGGCTGCGGTTCGGGAGAAATTATGTTTGCGATCGCTCCCATCGTCGAGCTTTACGTGGGACTCGACCCCTCAGAAGTAACCCAAGCACGCAACCGCGAAGCTTTAGCTAAAAATAAGCAGACCAAGATCGAGCTCTTGACGGGTTTTGCTGACGAAATCGACTCAATTCAAGATGGCTCGTTCGATCTAATTATTTTAGCCAGTACCGTTCAATTTTTCCCAGGAACTTTTTATTTACAGCATGTTATCGAACGGGCATTGGCTATCTTAGCACCGGGAGGAGCAATTTTACTAGCAGACATTATGGATGCTCGTCGAAAAGAGGAGTTTGCCCAGTCATTGGCTGCTTTCAAAAATAAAAAGGGTCAAACCTCAATAAACTTGACCAAAACCAATCTGGAGAGCGAATTGTATCTCGATGAAGATTTTTTCTGGGACTTGCCAGCTCAATTAGATTCTCTCGCTGAGATTTCAGTTCTCAAACGGCAGCAGGGATTTAATAACGAACTGCGTTATCGGTATGATGTGATTCTTGAGAAACACAGAAGCAAAAAGGTGAAAAAACACGCACCTCCAGTCGGGGGTAAAAAACCTTTATGGACGAGCTGGCATTTGAGTCAAATGTCTAGCCAGAATCTAGGGCTAGTGGCGAGTTCGGACAATACTGCCTATATCATCTACACATCGGGTTCCACTGGGGTACCCAAAGGCGTAATTGTTCCTCATCAACCGGCTGTTAATTTAATTGATTGGGTCAACAAAACTTTCCAAGTGGGAGCGTGCGATCGCCTTTTGTTTGTGACCTCCCTCTGCTTCGACCTGTCAGTGTATGATATCTTTGGGATTTTAGCAGCAGGGGCTTCTATTCACCTGGCTTCATCTGACGAACTGAAAGACCCCCAGAAATTAGTACAATTACTCTGCACTGAATCTATTACCTTCTGGGATTCTGCTCCAGCAGCACTACAGCGACTGGTGAGCCTTTTCCCCCCTGAAACTCAAACTCAAAGTCATTTGCGGTTAGTCTTTTTGAGTGGAGACTGGATACCCCTAAGTTTACCAGATACTCTCAAAGCAGCTTTCCCTAAAACTCAGGTCATTGGTTTGGGTGGCGCAACAGAAGCAACTATTTGGTCAAATTATTACCCCATTGACAAAGTAAAACCATCATGGGGGAGTATTCCCTACGGCAAACCGATTCAGAATGCCTTGTATTATATTCTTGACTCCTATCTAAATCCCTGTCCTATAGGGGTGACTGGTGTTCTCTATATTGGTGGGGAATGTCTGGCCTCTGGTTATGACGCTCCTGAAAAGACGGCTGAAAAATTTATTCCCGATCCCTTTAGCCATCGCTCAGAGGCTCGTCTTTATAATACTGGCGACTTGGCTCGTTATTTACCCGATGGAAATATAGAGTTTATTGGACGTATTGATCATCAAGTAAAAATTCGAGGTTTCCGCATCGAAGTCGGAGAAATTGAAGCAGTACTTGCCCAACATTCCAACGTGCGAGAAGCTGTAGTCATTGCCCGCGAAGACATTCCAGGAGACAAACGTCTAGTTGCTTATTTAATTACCAATGACGCAAAAACTACGATCAATGATTTGCGTTTTTTCCTGAAGACTAAGCTACCCGAGTACATGATTCCTGCTGCTTTTGTCTTTCTCGAAGCAATGCCCCTGACTCCTAACGGCAAAGTCAACCGTCGTGCCTTACCTGTCCCCGATGCTTCAAGTTTGGTTCGTGAAACCAGTTTTATTGCCCCCCGCGACTCGGTGGAATTACAACTAGCCCAAATTTGGTCAGAGATTCTCGGTGTTTCCTCCATCGGAGTCCGAGACAACTTCTTTGACCTCGGTGGTCATTCTCTGTTAGCAGTGCGTCTGATGGCTGAGATTGAGAAACAATTTGGCCAAAATCTATCTTTAGCAGCCCTTTTCCAAGGACCTACCCTAGAACAATTAGCCATTCTACTGCGCCAAAGCGGGGACGCGGGGACGCGGGGACGCAGGGACGCGGGGGCGCAGGGACGCGGGGACGCGGGGACGCGGGGACGCGGGGACGCGGGGACGCGGGGACGCAGGGACGCGGGGGCGCAGGGACGCAGGGACGCGGGGACGCGGGGACGCGGGGACGCGGGGACGCGGGGACGCGGGGACGCGGGGACGCCTATAAGAGAAATTCCACCCAAAATTTCCCTCACTCAAAAAGCTGATACTGACTCTTGGTCTGGCTTAGTTGCCATTCAACCCCAAGGAAACCACCCACCTTTCTTCTGTATGCCTGGTTCCGGTGGCAATGTGGTCTACTTCCACCAACTCGCCCATCATCTGGGAAATGACCAACCTTTTTACGCCTTACAACCTCCATCCTTAGATGGAATTGCAGAACCCTTTAATAGTGTTGAAGAAATAGCCACTTACTACCTCCAAGCCATCCAAACCCTTCAACCCTCTGGTCCCTACTTCCTCGGAGGTCATTCCTTTGGGGTTTTAGTTGCCTTTGAAATGGCACAACAGCTACAACAGCAGGGAGAGAAAGTTGCCCTACTCGCCCTATTTGACCTTCCCGCCCCAGTTCCTGGTAGCATCCCAATACAACTAGATTGGGATGATAGCCGATGGTTGACTAATATTGCCCAGATCCTAGGAATGTTATCTGGGACAAATCTCGACATTTGCTACGAAACTCTCCAACCTTTGACTCCATTAGCCCAATTAAACTATCTCAAACAGCAGATGGAAACCGTCAACCTGTTGCCGCATAATTCAGGAATCGACCGAGTGCGTGGCATTGTCCAAACGATTAAAGCTGACGAATTGGCTTTTATAAGTTATCGCCCACTTGGAGGTTATCAAGGTCAGATTACCCTGTTTCGCACCAGCGAAGTTTATCAAGATGAGTTGGGATTGCTTGGTGAAATACCTACCGATCCAACTTGGGGTTGGAACCAGTTATCTAGCCACCCCGTGGAGGTTCAGGTTGTTCCTGGAAACCATACTACCATGCTGAAGGAACCTCATGTTCAGGTATTAGCTGAAAAACTTTTGAGTATGTTCTGGCAGAGTAACAAGCAGGCTGAAAGTTAGCTTAATTTTAACTCTCCTACCGGACAGGACATGACAGGATATAACAGGCTAGAAGCCCGTTCCACTTCTGGAGAATGAAAAACTAAAACTATGAAAATTAAAATTATTATTCCTATCAATAACAGCGATTTCAACGATGAAATTGCCCAAGCTGTTGAACCAGTCCTGACAGCTGATATGACGGTAGATGTGGAAAATATTTCAGAGGGGAATCGTTGCATTGAAAGTCGTTATGATTCAGAAATCAATGCCCCTTATGTGATTGCAACAGCCGTTAAAGCTGAACGAGATGGCTTTGAGGGGATTTTCGTATCGGATATGGATTACTGTGGAGTTGAAACAGCAAGAGAAGTCATTGATATTCCCATTGTTGGAGGGTTCCGACCCAGCGCCTATACAGCAATGATGCTTGCTCAAAGGTTCTCAATTATTACTATTGTGAATTCAGTGGTAGCAATGCAACGGGAGCATATCAGGAAGTTTGGGATTTCCCCCAATTTTGCTTCCATTCGTTCTGTGCATCTTCCGGTTTTAAGCTTACATGACAAGCAAGTGGCCGTAGACAAGGTTTATGCCGAAAGTGTCAAAGCGATTGATGAAGATGATGCTAATGCCATAATTTTTGGTTGTACTGGCTTTTTAAATACAGCTGATGCGGTGGCTCAACGTCTAGCGGAAACAGGAAGAAGAGTACCTGTTGTCGATCCCAATTGCGCCGCTATTTCATTTTTGGAGTTGTTGATTCGGAATAAGCTTTCCCAGAGTAGGTTAACTTATTACAAGCAAAAGTACTGAATTTAGAATTTAGAATTTAGAATTTAGAATTTAGAATGGCAAAATTTTACCTAAGGTGGAAATTCCTAGTCCGATGCTTACCGAGCTTGATACAATGGCACAAGAACTCAACAAATTACTAATGAAATCCTTAAAAGACTATAAAATTATTTTACGTCCCGATGACAATGGAACTTTTATCGCCTATATTCCAGCGATTAAAGGATGTCATGCCTGGGGAGAAATTCCTGAAGCAGCCCTCTCCGAATTAAACCATGTTTTTGAGATGATTCAAGAAGAATACCTCGTCTGACTATATTTGGCTACAAGAGAATGATCGAAAGCTCTTAAAAAGAGTTAATTTATTGGTTAGAGACATAATCAGAGCAGCGCCTTTGGGATTTGTAATTAAACCAACAGGGGCTGAATCTAAAACTATCACTTTGCTCATTTTCGTTTAAATTGCAACTCCTTTGCTCGACTTAATGATTTCCCAAGTTTCTTTTTGGTCTTGTTCTTCACCTAACTCATTCCAAGATTGAAATAAGTCCTTTAACTTTTGTTGTCGCTGCTTTCGTTGAATTGGATTGGAATTTTCTAGCTGAACCATCGCTGCTTGCCAATTGTCCCTAGATTCTTGGTTCGTCATTTGGCTTTGACGAAATAAACGAATTATTTGTAATAATTGTGGTATCTGTTCGTCAGGAGTATTTTCAATTTCTAATAATAGATCATCCCGCAAATCAGTAAGCGTATGTGTTGGGTCATAACTATAATGATTCATAATTCATTTCCTCAAGATCGAGAATTTTAATATATTGTACTTTTATATTATATAGCATTTTTAGTGCGATGGCTGTTGTCAGTTGGGTTGAAGAATAAAACCCAACATAATTCCCCTCAATACAGCGAAATCTAAGTACAATATCTTCGGGAGAAAGACCTGCTATTTGGCAACCTTTCTGAACATTCAGGAGATGATCTTGAAGATTGCCTTAATTTCGTCCGTGAAAGATGAGGCGATGGCTTATCCTAGGTTACGGATAATATACATTGAGCCATGCGATCGCGACTTGTCCAGTGGGTTGAGGAAATGTTAAGGTGAGTAAAAAATTACCGTTGTTGACTGAATCAGAACGTTATCAGTTATTAACTGAGTGGAATAATACTCAGGTTGACTATCCCCAGGATAAGTGCGTTCATCAGTTGTTCTCCGAACAGGTAGAACAAACCCCCGATGCAGTAGCAGTGGTGTTTGCAGACCAACAATTAACCTATCGGGATTTAAACTGTCGGGCGAATCGATTAGCACATTATTTACAATCTTTGGGAGTTAGACCAGAAGTTTTGGTGGGGATCTGTGTTGAACGTTCCCTGGAGATGGTGGTGGGATTGTTGGGAATTCTCAAAGCTGGTGGTGCTTATGTTCCCCTAGATCCAGCTTATCCGATGGAGCGTCTTGCCTATATGCTGGACAATTCTCAAGCTTCAGTACTATTAACTCAAAAAAAACTGGTAGCTGGATTACCGGAAACTAAAGCCCAAATCATTTGTTTAGATGATGAGTGGCATCTAGTTAGTCAAGAAACTGACTTAAATCCCAACGGTACTGCTTCCAAGGAAAACTTGGCTTATGTAATCTACACTTCCGGTTCTACAGGTAAGCCTAAAGGTGTAG
>JAAHGR010000474.1 GCA_010672425.1 Symploca sp. SIO2E6 | reverse complement strand
ATCTGGCTTTTTCGTACCTGTTATGCTAACATAACAGGTTTTGTCGGCTAAATCTAGTGTTTGGTGGAAAGAATAGAGACGCGGGGACGCGGGGACGCGGGGATGAGGAGACAAGGGAGACAAGGGGGACAAGGGGGACAAGGGGGACAAGGGGGACAAGGGGGACAAGGAAGACATTCCCAATTCCCAATTCCCAATTCCCAATTCTGTTCGGAAACCCGTACAAGAGAATTCATTGCCATACCCTACTGAGTTTGAGTAAATTAGCACTCAAGAGCAGAGAGTGCTAAAGTAGCTCGAGCAAATGTAGATAGTGAGGAAGTTGTATGGCAGCTGTAACACTGAGTGTAACTGAAGTTAAGCCTTTAGGCGATCGCGTTTTCGTAAAGATTAGCGCTGGTGAAGAGAAAACCGCTGGTGGCATTCTCTTACCTGACACTGCCAAAGAGAAGCCTCAAATTGGAGAAATTGTTAATGTTGGTCCTGGCAAGCGCAAAGATGATGGCTCTTATGTCGCCATAGAAGTCAAAGCTGGTGACAAGGTTCTCTATTCCAAGTACGCCGGTACCGATATCAAGTTAGGTTCAGAGGAATACGTTCTGTTGTCGGAAAAGGACATCCTAGCAGTGGTTAGCTAGTGCTTTGAAGGCAGAAGGCAGAAGGCTCCGAGGCTTGTTTCGTAAGCTTTTTCACCTTTTGTATCTGGTAGGTTATCTCCGCCAAGCTGCACTAGTACTTTCAGGCAAACAACAAACAACCAACAACAAACAACTAACAACAAACAACCAAAAACGGACAAATCTATGGCTAAGCG
Source organism: Symploca sp. SIO2E6 (assembly GCA_010672425.1). Lineage (GTDB taxonomy): Bacteria > Cyanobacteriota > Cyanobacteriia > Cyanobacteriales > Coleofasciculaceae > Caldora. The sequence goes on along the minus strand of JAAHGR010000474.1, from coordinate 5,584 downwards.
TATTATTTACGAAGAAAATGCTCGCAGAGCTCTGGAAAAGGGCATGGATATCCTCGCAGAATCCGTAGCAGTTACCCTTGGTCCCAAAGGCCGCAATGTGGTTCTAGAGAAAAAGTTCGGAGCGCCTCAAATCGTCAATGATGGTGTAACTATTGCCAAGGAAATCGAACTAGAAGACCACGTAGAGAATACTGGCGTCTCCCTGATTAGGCAAGCAGCCTCTAAAACCAATGATGCTGCTGGTGACGGAACCACCACCGCAACCGTATTAGCTCATGCTATGGTCAAAGAAGGCTTGCGCAATGTTGCTGCTGGTTCAAACGCCATTGCTCTAAAGCGCGGCATCGATAAAGCTACTGCCTACTTAGTAGAAAAGATTGCCGAACAGGCCCGTCAGATTGAAGATTCTAAAGCGATCGCTCAAGTCGGTGCAATTTCTGCCGGTAATGACGAAGAAGTCGGTAAGATGATTGCTGACGCGATGGACAAAGTGGGTAAAGAAGGGGTTATTTCCCTAGAAGAAGGGAAGTCCATGACCACGGAACTGGAAATCACCGAAGGGATGCGCTTTGATAAAGGCTACATCTCCCCCTACTTCGCCACCGACATGGAGCGGATGGAAGCAGTTCTAGATGATCCTTTTATCCTGATCACTGATAAGAAAATCACCCTGGTACAAGACTTAGTACCAGTACTCGAACAAGTTGCTCGTTCTGGCAAACCCCTAGTTATTATTGCTGAGGATATCGAAAAAGAAGCCCTGGCAACGTTGGTAGTCAACCGCCTGCGGGGTGTACTCAACGTAGCAGCGATTAAGGCTCCTGGCTTTGGCGATCGCCGTAAGGCGATGCTAGAAGACATTGCTGTCCTCACTGGTGGTCAAGTAATTACCGAAGACGCTGGTCTGAAGTTAGAAAACGCCAAATTGGAAATGCTGGGCAAAGCCCGTCGCCTCACCATTACCAAGGACAACACTACCATTGTTGCCGAAGGTAATGAAGAAGGTGTTAAGAGTCGTTGTGACCTAATTCGTCGTCAAATCGATGAAACTGATTCTTCCTACGACAAAGAAAAACTACAAGAGCGCTTGGCAAAACTAGCTGGTGGCGTTGCCGTAGTCAAAGTAGGTGCTGCCACGGAAACCGAAATGAAAGACCGCAAGCTGCGCTTAGAAGATGCGATCAATGCCACAAAAGCAGCTGTAGAAGAAGGAATTGTTCCTGGTGGTGGTACTACCCTGGCTCACCTGGCTCCTCATCTAGATTCCTTCTCTCAGGACAAGCTAACTGGTGAAGAACTTCTAGGAGCCCAGATTGTTGCCCGCGCCTTGGCATCTCCTCTGAAGCGGATTGCCGAGAATGCAGGCCAAAATGGTGCTGTGATTGCTGAGCGCATCAAGGAGAAGGAATTCAACATTGGTTTCAACGCAGCGATCAATGAATTCGTCAATATGTTTGATGCGGGTATTGTTGATCCGGCAAAAGTAACTCGTTCTGCATTGCAAAACGCAGCCTCCATCGCTGGTATGGTACTCACCACTGAGTGCATTGTAGTTGAAAAACCTGAGCCCAAGGATGGTGCTCCTGGCGCTGGTGCTGGCATGGGTGGCGATTTCGATTACTAATTGGTTATTTGTTCTTTGTTATTTGTTATTTGTTCTTTGTCATTGGTAGTTCACTTTATTACTACTAAGGACAAAGGACAAAGGGCAAACCAATAGATGTTATTTCCCACCCTGTAGAGACGTTGCATGCAACGTCTCTACAGGGTTTCGCAGTTTTCTCAAAACAGCGGTGGTTAACCCGGATTTGGTATGAAATAGACCTCACTCGCCACACTTTCCATTCCCTGCCTCATCAAATGCTCATGCAGACTTAACATGACTCAAACGGTAGCCCATTCCATGAACTGTTTCAATCAAATTCTCCGGAGCACCTGCTGCTTTTAGCTTCAGGCGCAAACTTCTCAAATGGACTTTTACCGTATCTTCTTCTACAGTCTCCTCCGTCGGCCAAATATGTTGGATAATTGCCCGACGACTGAGGAGGCGGTGGCTATGGCGTAAGAGTAACTCTAGGATACAGTATTCTTTGGGAGTTAGGTGGATGGGAGTGTGGCCATAGCTGACTTCGCAAGCACTTGGATCAAGGCGCAAGCTACCCCACTCTAAAACCGGCGGTAAGGAAGTATGACCCCGGCGTAACAGGGCGCGAATACGAGCTAATAATTCTCCCAAATCCACTGGCTTGATAATATAATCATCTGCCCCAGCATCCAGCCCAGAGATTTTATCACTGACTGTATCCCGAGCCGTCACCATCAGGATAGGCATTTGATAACCCTGCGATCGCAACAGCTGGCAAAAACTGATGCCATCGAGTTCTGGTAACATAACATCTAGTAGCAGCAGGTCATAATTGCTCACTTTGATATATTCTAGAGCCGATTCTGCCTCCACAGCCCGATCAACGACATAGAGCTGATCAGTTAGGGCTTCTTCCAAGGTTTCAGCCAAGCGGCTATCATCTTCAACTAAAAGAATCCTCATCTTCTATTTTTGCTTCTAAGTTCAAATTTAACAGAAAAAGGGCTTCTTTTTTGTCAGTATCCCCAACTCCCTCACCTTCCCCAGCTCCCCCAGCTCCCCACACCTCCCACACTCCCCACGCTTGCCACACTCTTCTGAGTGAGCAGTATTGAGTCTGAACTGAGGGGCAAAATTGTAAAGTTATATTGCAAAGTTTAATGATTGTGTCTCATCAGGTTGCATATTTATCCTTGGAGCCTGTTGTCTATAGTGGTTCGTACTTCGGATTTCTTTCCGATTTCTTTCCGATTACTTCACCAGTTTCTAGACTGGGAATTTGTTAAGATTTCTTAATTTTATCAACTAAATCTAGACGCAAGCCACAAAACTTCAGCATCAAGGAGATAATTTTCCTATGACTTTTGGACCAGCCTCCCGACTGGGAGTCGCCTTATTTGAAGAAACCCCACCTTGGGAAATGATCCCAGGTCGTTCGGACGAAGAAGCAGAAAGCATCATTCGTGCTGTCTACCGGCAAATTCTGGGTAATGCCTACGTCATGGAGAGTGAACGGGCAGCGATTCCTGAATCCCAGTTTAAGCGGGGAGAATTGAGCACCCGTGAGTTTGTCAGAGCTGTAGCTAAATCTGACCTCTATCGCTCCCGTTTCTTTGATACTTGCCCTCGCTATCGGTTCATTGAACTCAACTTCAAACATTTTCTCGGTCGTGCTCCCGATGGTTTAGAAGAGATGCGAGCTCACAGCACGATCTTGGATACTCAAGGGTTTGAGGCAGAAATTGATTCCTACCTCGACAGTGACGAATATCAGAATGCCTACGGAGAAAGCTTCGTCCCCTACTACCGGGGCTACAAGACGCAACCGGGCAAAAATATGGTGGGCTTTACTCACCTGTTTGCGCTAGCGCGGGGAGCTTCTAGCAGTGACCTCAAAGGTAGCCTTTCTGGAAAAACTCCAGTGTTAAACCAGTATGTCATCAAAGAAACTCCCCTAGCAGTGATTCCTCCTTCTGGTGGAGCACCAGGAAATAGTTGGTCTTTCCAAGAAACCTTGGCTGGGGCGCGGACACGTTTGGGTTCTGGTGCTGGCGAAGAAGGCAAGGTCTATCGCATCGAAGTTACTGGCTACGGTTCTCCCGGCAAAGTTCGTCGCATCTCCAAGTTCCGTCGCAGCAACAAGGTTTATTTTGTGCCCTTTGACAAACTATCACAAGAATACAAGCGCATTCACGCTTTGGGCGGCGTAATTTCCAGTATTACTGCCTGCTAACTCGGATTAAAGATTGTTTTAAGGAGAAAGTCAATGAGTGTCGTTTTAGATACCCCAGTAGAACTGCGTCCGTCAAGAGAGCCTGATGAGGTGGCGGCAGTTATTCAAGCGGTTTACAAGCAAGTCTTAGGCAACCCCCACGTCATGGAAAGCGAACGGTTGGCTACCGCTGAGTCTCAGTTGGCCAACGGCAACTTAACGGTACGGGGATTTGTCAGTGCTGTCGCTAAATCCGACTTCTATCGCAGCCGCTACTTTGAATCTTGCGCTCCCTATCGCTTTGTTGAACTTAACTTCAAGCACTTGTTAGGTCGTGCTCCCACTGACCAAGCTGAACTCTCTGAGCACATTTGCTTGTGTATTGAGCAGGGTTATGATGCGGAAATCGACTCCTACATCGACAGTGACGAGTATCAGGAGAAATTCGGCGAAAATATCGTGCCTTACTATCAAGGTGCTCAAACTCAGGTCGGACAGAAGAATGTTGGCTACAACCGCACCCTTTCCCTATATCAAGGATATGCCGGGGTGGATAGTGCCTTTTCTGGAGCTCGTTTAGTTAGCGATGTTGCTGGCAACGGCGCTACCAAAGCAGCTGTTCCTACTACTGGAGGCCGTCTGGCAGCTTACAAAGATGCTACAGAAAAGACCTTCAAGATTCTGGTCACAGGGTCGAAGTTTGATAGTCCTCGCCGAGTTAGTACTACCGAGTACATCGTCCCCGGCGATCGCATGACTCCGCAAATCCAGCGGATTCATCGAGCCGGTGGCAAGATTGCTAGCATCACCGAGGTGGTGTGAAGTAACCACCGCTAATTGCTAAGTGATTTAATGGTTCGTAGTTGTACTTTAGTACTCTCTGGTTAATACTTGCTAAAGCGCAACTACGAGCCGAAACAACTACGAGCCGAAACAGTTGAATATCTGTTTAAAAAACCAGAAAATATGGCAATTCCTTTACTAGAATACCCACCAACCAGTCAAAACCAGCGTGTTGCTAGCTATGAAATCCTAGGGGAAGAACAACCCCGGATTTTCACTACCGAAAACCTGCCCTCTCCCATAGAAATGGATAATATAATTGGGGCAGCTTACCGGCAGATTTTTAACGAGCAACAGATGCTAGCGTCCAACCGCCAAAAAGGCTTGGAGTCCCAACTACGCAACGGTCAAATTACCGTGCGGGACTTCATTCGCGGACTAGTGCTTTCTGAATCGTTCTGGCGGCGCAATTACGCAGTCAATAACAATTATCGGTTCGTTCAGATGTGCGTCCAACGAATCCTGGGGCGGGACATTTACAGCGATCGCGAAAAGATGGCCTGGTCGATCGTCTTAGCAACCAAGGGGTTACAAGGATTTGTTGATGACTTGCTCAACTCTGAAGAGTATCTGGATAACTTTGGTTTTGATACCGTCCCCTACCAACGGCGGCGGATCTTGCACCAACGTCCTCAAGGAGAACTCCCCTTTGCCCGAATGCCCCGCTATGGCGCCGACTACCGCACGCAACTGGAGGCGATGGGCTACTTCCAACCGCTCAAACCACCGTATATCCCTCCAGAATGGTTGGGTAAGGTAGGCGCAGCAATTACCATTGCTGGTGCTGGAGTGCTAGCGATTGGTACAGGAGCACTTGCTCTAGCGGCTTGGGGAATTATTTCCCTGTAGCATCTTTGAGCAAATACATTCAAAAAACAAACTTTATTAATTAGTGCTCCCGGGAGGCCAGGCATCGGTGACCCACCAGTTCTCTCCAACCATTA
>JAAHGR010000473.1 GCA_010672425.1 Symploca sp. SIO2E6 | reverse complement strand
AGTAATACCAAATCCGGCACAGATACCCCCGTTATATCCCACCCTGTAGAGACGTTGCATGCAACGTCTCAGAGCAAGTTTCGCGGTTTTATCAAAACGGGGGTGGTTAACCCGGATTTGGTATAATGAGTAATGAGTACTGGCTACAAGTAAGTGACCTAATGGCAGCTGCAGACAAGGAAGATGTGACCATCGAAGTTGCCAAGATGGATCCATACTGTGCATCTAAACAGTTTGTGGGAGATTGAGGTTTAAGCCACTGGGATTGCCCAGGAGTGCGATCGCTAGTTCAATACTTACATCGGTCACTGGTATTACCTCCCATGACCTATTCCCAATTCCCAATTCCCAATTCCCAATTCCCAATTCCCAATTCCCAATTCCCAATTCCCAATTCCCCATTCCCTATTCCCCATTCCCTATTCCCTAAAAAAATGACCAATAAAATTTTAGCTAAGCTCAACAATATTGGTATTCGCTTATTACGCATCCTCTGGTGTGACAATGCTAATGTAATTCGTACTAAAGCATTACACCGGGCGACTTTAACAGATTACCTCAAACACGGTGTTGGTATTTCCGCTGCTCAGCAGGCAGTTCCTGTCATGTATGATGCTCCAGTACCTGGTAGTGGTTTGGGTCCTGTGGGGGAGGTACGCTTGGTGCCAGATTGGGATACCTTTACTCCCCTACCTTATGCCCCTGGTCATGCCCGGGTATTGGGAGATATGGTGAAAGATGGTCATCCTTGGGGTCTGTGTCCCCGGAATTTTCTCAAAAGGATGATTGCGGAGGCTGATAGGGAAGGACTACAAGTGGTTGCGGCTTTTGAAAATGAGTTCTACCTACTGCGACGAACAGCCGATACGATTGTACCAGCAGATGAGACTTTATTTGCCTCAACTCTGTCCCTGGAGCTGCACCGGCTGGTGATTGATGAAATGGTGGAAGCTTTGGTACAACAAGGGATGCTGGTGGAACAATATTACCCAGAATCGGGTCCTGGACAACAGGAAATCTCCATACTCTACACCCAAGCACTACCCGCCGCAGACCAGCAGATTGCCTTTCGAGAAACAATACGAGCGATCGCGATCCAGCATAACTTGATTGCCTCATTTGTACCGAAAATCTTTGCCGATCAAGCAGGCAATGGTTGCCATATCCATCTGAGTCTCTGGCAGGATGGGCAAAACCTCATACCCAATCTCGAACAAGATGGAGAACTTTCTCAAGTGGCTCGTCGCTTCATTGCTGGTATTCTCCACCACCTCCCAGGTTTGATGGCTATCACCACCCCTAGCACCAACTCCTACCGACGGATTGTGCCTCACTGTTGGAGTGGAGCCTTTCGCTGTTGGGGTATGGATAATCGAGAGGCAGCAGTGCGGGTACCGAGTAATCCCGAATCTCCTAGTCCGACTCATTTGGAACTGAAAACTGTAGACCCTTCAGCTAATCCTTACCTGGCTTTAGGAGCCATAATTGCTGCAGGAATCGATGGTATCCGCCATTGTTTAGAATTGCAAGAACCGGTAGCGGTAGATCCGGGAACTTTGACGGAATCAGAACGTAGTACACGGGGAATCGAACGGTTACCTACCAACTTAGGAGAGGCAATTGAGCAGCTGAGGAGTAATCAGGTGCTGCTAGATGCCTTGGGCGCAGAACTAGCACAAGCCTATCTAGCAGTGCGTCAGGCTGAGTGGGAAGGGATGAAGGATTTAGATTTAGATGCAGAAGTAAAACTGTTGTTAGAACGATATTAGAGATGGTAGGTGTTAGGTGTTAGGTGTGTTGTTAGTCATAAGGAAATGATCAATGATGAACGATGAATGATGAATAACCCCATTACAGCATATCAAACCGATGCAATCAAAGAAGGAGAGTCGATATGGCACAGGTAAAAGTCTTCTACGAACCAGAAACAGAATTGCTAACAGTAAGCGATAGTACACTCTTTACTTATTACTTATTACTTATTACTTATTACTTCAAAACCCGAAAGTTACGACAAATTGCAGCAAGCCCTATTTAGGGTTGCTATAAGAGCAAAAACAATTAATCGCGCCTCTCTGACTTAAATCACCCAAAACCCTTTCCTCGCTTATACTTCGACCAAACAATCAATTCTCCATTTTGCCCCCCAGCAGCTAACTGTTTGCCATCTTGACTCCAAGCTAAACAGGAAAACCCCCCAGACACACCTTCTAATATTTCTCCTACTTGCTTGGCCTTTATCCACAAGCATAAACAACCATCATCCGCAGCAGAAGCCAATAATAAACTATAGGGATGAAACTCTAAAGCTTGAATCTTACTGTCGTGTAAAGTTAAAACGTTTGCATTCCAACCATCTTGATCCTCAGCTTCTTTTTTCCAGACGGCAATGCCTTCTAAACTCGATGCTGCCAACAAAGGTGCATTACTCGAGCCTCGTGGCGACCAAGTTAGATTGGAAATTTTACCAGGAAAACCCCGCATTAACCAAGGATGGAGATTGCCATATTCTAGAACCGCGATCGTATTGTCTAAATTACCAGAAGCAAGATATTTACTGTCCCCAGACCAAGCCATAACCATACTAGCTGAGGGCATATTGATGAGATAGGGGTCATTACCCCAATTTTGAGTAGACCATACTTTGACTCCCCCATTACCCGATGTAGCGATACTTTCCCCATTTGGTTGCCAAGCTAAATCTAAAACAGAAGAGTTAGCAAAGGGTAGAGTAGTAATAACGGTTTGACTATCGGCATCCCAGATTTGTACGTAACGCCCCAAACTAAAGGCTAAGTGGTTACAAGCAGGACTCCAAGCCAGTTTATCGACCCATGAGGGCGCATTATCTAGAGTAGTGATTAATCCTTTTTTGTCTTGTTCCCTCTCCTTGTAGGAGAGAGTCAGGGTGAGGTTTGACCAAACTCTAACCTTGCCATCCTGTCCACCAGCAGCTAAAAACTTGCCATCGGAAGAAAAAGCAAGACAGTCAATAGATGCTACACCAGCAGGTAATAAACTAACTAGGTTGCCATCTTGCCATAAGACCACTTCTCCCGCAGCCGAACTAGCAGCTAAGATACCATTGGGCGACCAGGCTACTGTGGTAACGTATTCTGAGAGATTACCCTGCCACTGTTGCTCGAATAAGACTTTTCCCTTAGTATCTACACCAAACATTGCTTGAAATCCTTTCTCAGTTGTGCCTCATCTAGATTGCGACCGATAAATACTAATTCATTCTTACGGGTTTCTCCTTCTTTCCAAGGGCGGTCTGGTCTCCCATCCAATAGCATATGTACTCCCTGAAAGACAAAGCGCTCGCTTTCTCCTGCAACATTTAAAATACCTTTCATGCGAAAGATATCTACACCTTTAGTTTGCAATAAGTTACTCAACCAGTCATTTAGTTTCTGTTCGTTTAATGCTCCAGATTCTACTATGGCAAAGGATTTTACTGTCTCGTCGTGTTCGTGGGCATCTTCGTTGAGAAATTCGGGGTCGATTTCCAAAGCGCGGTCTAAATCGAATGCTTGGACTCCTAGCAACGAATCCATAGATAATTCAGAATTTTGGGTGCGATAGATTTTTGCCATCCCGTTCATGGCTTTAATTTTGCTTTCCAACTCATCCAACTCTTCGGGAGGAACAAGATCGGTTTTATTGAGGAGAATTACATCGGCAAAGGCAATTTGTTCCTGTGCTTCATCCGCTTCCCAATGTTGCTGAATATGTTTGGCATCGACGACAGTAACTACTGCATCCAAAGCAATCTTGTCCCTCATATCTTCATCCACAAAGAAGGTTTGAATTACAGGAGCAGGATCAGCTAACCCAGTAGTTTCAATAACCAAATGGTCGAACTTGTTGCGACGCTTCATTAAATTGCCGATAATGCGAATCAAGTCACCCCTCACTGTACAGCAAATACAACCGTTGTTCATTTCAAATATTTCTTCATCGGCATCAATTACCAGTTGATTATCAATACCCACTTCTCCAAACTCGTTAACGATGACTGCTACTTTCTTGCCGTGTTCGTAGGTAAGGATGCGATTGAGGAGGGTGGTTTTTCCTGCACCTAGATAACCTGTTAGTACGGTGACGGGAACGGTGTTGGCGGTTGTCGCTACCATAATCTAATTCCTCAGCTCTTTTTGATAATGATAATTGATCTCATTTGCAGAAAAAAGGTTTTTAAGCTAAAATTAACCTGGAAAATTATTAAACATTGATGCTTTCATAAAATTCTGCATCGCTTCTGTCAAACGATTGAAGATTGAAGATTGAAGATCAGAGATGTATGACCTAAATAAATTTAGGGGCTTGTGACCGTTTTATTCTAAAATCTAAAATCTAAAATCTAAAATTTCTCTGGTTACCGCTTCGGGGTACTCTTCATAAATCCCCAATGTTCCCTCTAATCGCACTGTTTGCACCTTGGCTAACTCGGCCATTGCCTCCATTTCTGCTTTCGATTTCGGGGGAGCATTTTCCGCCAGAATTATCAACATGGGTATCGATACAGATTCTAGAAGCTGCAAAAACTCCTCTCTATCTGTCACAGGATCGATCGCGCCAGTAACAAAGGCAGCAGGAGCATATCTCGCGCCATGTTTAGAAGTTATTTGGTGTTTTTGGGCGATAAATTCGGGAGTTAGTTTGCTTTCATCCACATAAACGTGGCGTTTGTACATCAAGTGCAGAAAGGAAGGGGTAGTATTGAGATAGTATAACCCTTGTCCAATGAAAGGCGATCGCACCAAGTTTTTCAGCCCATTTCTGACGCCAGCAGGTAAACCCATAACTCGTAAAGGTCCTTGCCAAGTGGGAGCAATTAAGATTAATTTAGAAATTAGATCTGGTTGATCCTGGGCAAATTTTAAAGCATATCCCGAAGCATGACCCGCAGCCATAAGGATAATTGAGCTATTAAAGATAGATTTAATAAAATCTCTCAACAACTGCTGAAATAATGCGGGGTTATAATCCACAGGGGGACATGGAGACTCGCCAAATCCCAACCAATCTAAAACCGTCACTTGATAGGTTGTTGCCAGTAGATTAGCAATACCTTTCATCTCGGTGCGACTAGAAACCGTACTAAAAGCAGGAAGTAACACTACAGGGTTTCCCGTACCGATGGTTTCATAGACTATTTGATATGGTTTGTCTAAAAAATTCCAGTTGTAAACATTCTTTGTCCCGCCAATCACGGTGTTATTTTGAGTCGGTAAGGTGGCTTTATTCATATCTCATTATATCTCGTTTGAGTTCCAACTTAATTGAAGATCTTGCTTTAGTAAGAACTTTTCTCGCAGATTGGGCAAAAACCACAGGGGAGTATTCCAGGTTTGCACTAAGGCAGTCAGATAAGCGCAGCGTAGGCAAAGCATCTGAGGAACAGATTGGGGAAGCCCTTGCGCTCCAGAGAGCTTGAGACGAGAGCCAATGCTTTTTACCGCTAATTTCGACTTTAGCATAAAAAGCCGTCCTAAGTTCTACACTCTGCTGGAAATCAAGATCGCAGCCGCCTCCCACCACCTGCGAAAACTGCGGGACCTCAAAATCCTTAAGTACAGAAATGACGGCAAACTGGTGTATTACTCCCTGAAAGATCAGCGAGTCGCCGAGATTCTCCGCTACGCCCTCAGTCAACTTGCTGATTGACACTCCTCGACCTAAAGGTATGAGGATTTTTGCTTCAACGAGAGTCCAACGACTTTGGTTCTCACAGGAATTTGGGGCTATTCGGATAAGTATGTTCTGAGAACTGGATTTGGTATTATACGGAAACATTCTGTATAATAGGCATTTAGCCCTCCGAGCACGGAAGGCTATCTGGTAGTGAAGTTATTCGTGCATTTGTGGGACTTCCTGGAACTATTACAGGTGCTCTTATTGGTAGAATAATAGGTGATGATTCAAGTAGAAAAGAGAACCAAAAAGTAGAGAGCTTCAATAGGAACACAGTGTAATGCAAAAAGTCAATCTAAAGTTTGTATTTGTTGTCATTTTTTTGACCGTATTTGCTCTTGTTAAGCTAGCCTATCCGAACCAGTTTAACTGGGTACTACGTGACTCTCTAGAAAATGGTTGGTTTAGTAAGCTTCTTATTTGTTATGTCATCATTACTATAATTGGCCACTCACTTGTTTTTCCCGATCCAGTGTTATTAAAAGTTACTGGTTACCGTATGATAGTAAAACCCTTGGATGTTTTACTAAATATCGGAACCTATGTAGCTGTTTCTTCAACAGCATTAAATCTTCTTAAAGCGACTTTTATTCAAAAATTTTTTGGGGATGTAATTTATTTTAATAACTTTGAGGATTTAGATATCTACACAATGATGGGGGTTTCTGTACTTCTATCATTTTATGTCATTATTAACATGAC
>JAAHGR010000472.1 GCA_010672425.1 Symploca sp. SIO2E6 | reverse complement strand
CACTCCTCGACGGGCCCGTCCGCACGCGTGCGGGCGGGCCCGTCGGCCTTGCCGCCGCCATGAGCCGTCCCGAACGAACGAGCGCGCCCCGCGTCCTGCGAGCCGGGGCCGTCGTCGTCTCCGCGGGTCTCAACTATCAACACCTCAGCTATTAGCACCTCATACCAAATCTGGGTTAGATACCTCCGTTTTGAAAAAGCTGGGGTAGTCGTAGGAGAAGATAACGAAGGTAGAATAGGCATATTTTGTATCACTACTCAACAAATAACCAACAACCAACAACAAATCACAAACAACAAACAACAAATAACTAACGACTCTTGTACCAGCGAACGAAAAACTTCTCCAACTCCACCCATACAAATAATGAAGTACTAAAACCAAGACAGATGGCAAGTTCTTGTAGGGTTAGGGGTTGGGTATCAAAGAAGTTTTGCAAAAATGGTACATAAACTAACATCAGTTGTAAGGTGGTAGTAACCGTAACTGATAGCAGTAAATAAGGATTAGAGAAGGGGTCTAATTCCAAAGTGAGGCGGCTATTGGAGCGTACTGCTAAAGCATGACCCATTTGAGCAATGCAGAGGGTGGTGAAGACCATTGTTTTCCAATGTTCAGGAAAATACTGATAAGCTAGGGTCATTAAGGCAATGGTAACTACGGCAAAGACAATACCGATACGGATCATGTAGGAACCGAGTCCCCTGGCAAAGATACTCTCTCGGGGGTTAAAGGGAGGACGCTGCATTACATCCGGTTCCGCTGGTTCTACTGCTAGAGCAAGAGCCGGTAAACCATCGGTGACTAGGTTCATCCAAAGAATTTGCAGGGGAATCAGGGGTACGTCTCCTAGTCCGATGAGGGGTGCTGCGGCAATAGTTAATAGTTCACCAATATTGCTACCCAGGATGTAGCGAATGAACCGGCGAATGTTATCGTAGACGGTGCGTCCTTCTTCTGTTGCTGCTACAATGGTGGCAAAGTTGTCATCTAGTAGCACCATATCGCTGGCTTCTTTGCTAACATCTGTACCAGTGATACCCATGGCAATACCAATTTCCGCTTGCTTGAGGGCTGGAGCGTCGTTAACCCCATCCCCTGTCATCGCGACAAACTTATTGCAACTTTGGAGTGCCTTCACAATCCGCAGTTTGTGTTCCGGGGAAACTCGAGCATAGATACTAACTTCGTCTACTTGTTCCTCTAATTCTTCTTGGGAGAGGAGTTGTAAATCCTTACCAGTAAGGAAGTGAGCACCTTGATTAGCAATTCCCAAGCCATGAGCGATCGCTCTAGCAGTAAGTTGGTGATCTCCAGTAATCATCACTGGTCGAATTCCAGCCTCCTGACATTCTCTCACAGCTTCGAGTACTTCTGGTCGGGGAGCATCCCACATTCCTACCAATCCCAACCAAACTAAGCCTTGTTCTGCCATTTCCGCATCTTCCTCTTCTGGCAAAACTTCCAGGTGCTTGTAGGCTAAACCCAGCACTCGCAAGCCAGCACCTGCCATCTGGTTGTTGCGCTCCAGAATTTCCTGCCTTTGAGCATCTGTGAGCATCTGTGTCTGCTCATGAGCTATGAATAAACTAGATCTTTCTAGTACCAATTCTGGAGAACCTTTGGTAAATAGGAGATAAGGGGTTAGTTCTCCGTTGTTCATGGTTGGTGGTTGAACCACAGACCAATGACTACTAACTGCTGGTAGCTGACAAATCACACTCATGCGTTTGCGCTCCGAGGAGAAGGGAAATTCACCAACACGAGGCAGTTCCTTGCTCACAGGTTCTTTATCCACACCTCCTTTACCCGCAAGGGTTATCAGTGCTCCTTCTGTCGGGTCTCCTAAAATTTTCCATTCCCCTTGTTCATGCTGTAAACTCGCATTATTACAGAGGGCACAAGCCAGAAGTAGGGGTTCGAGTTCTGGATATTGCTCTAGGGTCAAGCGGCTTCTGGAGTCTGGATGGGATGCTGTGCTATTGGAATTACTGAAGTTATAGTTCTCAGTAGAAAAATCCTCAGCCCAATTTGCTTCTGCTGCTCCTACTCTAAGAGAAAAGGGTGAACTAGTTTCGGTAGTGTCGATGGAACTGTTAATGCTTTGAGTTTCCTCAACTCCCTCTTGCCATGGTTCTCCACTGTGCAACAAAAACTCCCCTGCTGGAGCATAACCCTCCCCAGTAATCTGGAACAACTTGCTGATGGTATTCACCCATTCCACTACCATCTTGTTTTGCGTCAGAGTTCCAGTTTTATCTGAGCAGATAGTGGTTACACTTCCTAGGGTTTCCACAGCCGGGAGTTTGCGAATTAAGGCGTGGCGACGTACCATTCGCCTGGTCCCCAAAGCTAAGGTTACCGTAACTACCGCTGGTAAGCCTTCTGGCACCACAGCCACTGCCATACTTAGGGAAACTTCTACTAGGTGTTGGAAAATACCCCAATCGAATCTGCCAGTATCGAACCAGCTGTTGAGCATACCACCAACAATCACCAGTACCACGAGAGCCAGGGAACCACTGACCAAGGCATTGCCTAGCTGAGACATCCGCTGTTGCAAAGGAGTAGGTTCGCTTTCCACTTCTTGCAGCATCTGGGCAATCTTTCCCAGTTCCGTTTTCATACCAGTATCGGTAACTAGGAATATGCCTCTGCCGTGGACTACTTCGGTACCTTGGAAGACTAAATTAACGCGATCGCCTAAAGGGGCATCTTCCCCTAACTGCACTTTAGCATCTTTATTGACGGCGTGAGCTTCTCCGGTCATTGCCGATTCTCGCACCTGCAAATGGTAATCCTCAATCAGTCTTCCATCTGCCGCTACTTGTCCTCCAGCTTCCAGTAACACAATATCCCCTGGCACCAACTGCCTGCTGTCTATTTCCACTATCTGAGTATCCCGTCGTACTTGCATCTTGGGAGAGGCAAGGCGTTTGAGAGCAGCCAAAGCTTTTTCCGCACGGCTTTCCTGGACAAAGCCCAGAATGGCATTAAGAAGGACAATGGACAAAATAGCGATCGTATCTTTAAAGGGAAATCCACTTTCGGCTAACCCGTTTTGTTGCAAATTGATCAGATCTAAAATTCCCGAGATAATCGCCACCGCAATCAGCATCAGCAACATAATGTCACCGAATTGCTCGAAGAAAATGGCCAAAGAACTGCGGAGTTGGGTTTCTTCTAGTTCGTTCAAACCATAATGTTGCAACCGCTGTGCTACTTGTTGGGAGGTTAAACCAGTTTCAGCATCGGTGTCTAATTCAGTAAGGGATTGTTCGACTGACAAGGTATGCCAGAGACTATTGGTGTCTGGTAGGGAAGGAGAGGGACTAGGTAAAGTCACGGGGAATTTTGGCTGGAATAGGATACCCCATCGATCTTGACATATTAAGGCAACTAGCTGTTGGCTCTTTCGCTAACCCTCCAAGGAAGGGTGTAGGGTGTGGGATAATTGTGGAATGGGCGTCTTGTACCTTAGTAAGGTGCAACAACTCCACAGGACTTTTTGTTAAGTAATATGAAGTTATTCTACCAAACTCACGCCCTATCAGCTCTGGAGGATTGTTAATCAACTATACCGGATTTAGTATGAAGTGTTGCTTGAGTACATCAAAAGGTGAACAGTGCCAATAATCGATATGGGAAACAATCAACTCTTCACTATTGAGCTTGAGTTCACTCCAACCAGGAATGGCGATTCGAGGTTTCCAAGGTAATGGCGTTGTCCAGCTGAGAGTCCATCTGGTTTCAATGGTGTCCCCAGAGCGTTCAATCTTGTGGAGTTCGAGTTGAGGTGCTTTAAACCAATTGTGGATAAAGGTAATCATTTTCTTGTAGTGCTCGATACCACGGAATTGGTTAAGGGGATCTTTGAAAAAAACATCTTGAGCATAGATACTATAAGTTGGGTTAGCAGGAAACCGTTGATAGTCTTGCTTGAGAATTTCGAGAATGTCCATAATGAGTAATGAGTAATGAGTAATGAGTAATGAGTAATGAGTATAAGAAGCAATCCTCTTCCCTACTCCCTGTTAGGAAGCTCCCTGCTCCCTTATTTAAGGAAAGACTATCACACGCACACCTAAAGTCTACCAACAACCCGTTATGTTTATTAAATGCCAGTTTTTACTCAGCATTGCTATTTTTCTGACTTCCTTAAGTCTACCAACAACTGCTAGAGCCTTTAATCGAGTCCACTTGGAACAATTGCGGCAAACAGGAGTTTGTGTCGGATGTGATCTTAGTGGTGCTGAATTTTCAGGTGCACTCTTGAGTAACAGTGACTTGAAAGAAGCTAATCTCTCTGGTGCCAACCTCACTAATGCTGATTTAAGGGGTGCTGAACTTACCAATGCTAATTTAGCTGGTGCTAGTTTGATTTACGCTAACCTAACTGGTGCTAACCTTAAGGGTGCTAATCTTACTGTTGCTACTTTAATTGGTGCCAATCTCTCTGGAGCTAACCTGGTAGGTGCAGGATTAGGTTTAGCCAAGCTGGCGAATACTAATCTTACTAGTACGAACTTAAGGCAGGCTGATCTGACTGATGTTGATTTGAGTAATGCTATTCTCAACTCCGTTGATTTGACTGGGGCTAACTTGAGTAATGCTGATTTGACTAATGCCATACTGATCAATGTTAATTTAAGTAATGCTATCCTACCGAACGGCAATTTTTCTCCTTAGGAGGCAGGTGGAAAGCGGAGATGCGGAGACACGGAGACGCGGAGACGCGGAGACGCGGAGACGCGGAGATTAAGACAACCCAATTTAAATGCGTCTTAGCTTAAACCAAACTATGTTACAAAACGTAAACACAGCTAAAACTCTTACAAAGGACAAACAACAAACAACAAACAACAAACAACAAACACCAAACAACAAACACCAAACAACAAACACCAAACAACAAACAACAAACACCAAACAACAAACAACAAACACCAAACACCAAACACCAAACACCAAACAACAAACACCAAACACCAAACACCAAACAACAAACAACAAACAACAAACACCAAACAACAAACAACAAACACCAAACAACAAACAACAAGCACCAAACAACAAACAACAAACAACAAATTAATTCTGCCGGATTTCCCAAACTTTGAGTAAAATCATATACTCATAAAACGCTTGCAAAACGCACCAAGTAAATCCTGCATTTCCATCAAGGATACCTCCAAGCCAGAAGTACATATAGAAAAAACGAACTAAGGGACGTCCAGGTAAGCGCAGTGAGAGATTTTTGAGAGCACGGCGTCTTTCTACTTCTGAGGAGCCGAAAAACAGCTGCTGCCAATTAATTGTACCTGTTTCCAGCTGATGTATAGTTTCGAGGGCTTCATCACTGGAGTAGCGATTGTGTTTATCAAACCAGCGGCTAAAGCCTTTACCACAGGTGTAGTGGGGATAAGTTTCCTTGAGGAAGCCAGTTGAACCTTGACATATTTCCCGTTCAGCATGACCATAATCATCAAAGTAAACTTTTTCCTTGTGGAGTAGCCGTAGCTGGTAACGAGGATACTGGGTAGAGTAGCGAATCCACTGGTTCATGAATATAACCCGCTCAGCGACGTAATAACCCACCTGTTCAGAGTTTTGAATAGCTTCTAAGCATTCATTAAATAATTCAGGAGTCATCCGTTCATCAGCTTCCAGGATGTATACCCAATCGTGCTTAGTAGCAACTTCTTTGAGCATCCAGGTGCGCTGAAGTCCGTGACTTTCAAAAGCGTGCTGTACAATTTGGACTGGGTAGCGCCTAGCAATTTCTAAAGTGCGATCGCTACTATAGGAATCTACTACAATAATATCATCACAGAGCTGCTGTACAGACTCAATACAATCAGCAATATCAATCTCTTCATTATAAGTCAATATATAGATTGAGAACATTTTTGTTGTTTGTTGTTGGTCGTTTGTTGTTTGTTGCTTGTTGCTTGTTGTTTGTTGTTTGTTGTTTGTTGTTGGTCGTTTGTTGTTTGTTGCTTGTTGTTTGTTGTTGGTCGTTTGTTGTTTGTTGTTTGTTGTTTGTTGCTTGTTGTTTGTTGTTTGTTGCTTGTCGTTTGTTGCTTATTTTTTGTTGTTTGTTGTTTGTTGCTTGTTGTTGGTCGTTTGTTGTTTGTTGTTGGTCGTTTGTTGCTTGTTGTTGGTCGTTTGTTGTTTGTTGTTGGTCGTTTGTTGTTTGTTGTTGGTCGTTTGTTGCTTGTCGTTTGTTGCTTGTTGTTTGTTGTTTGTTATAGCAAGTTCTCGCATCCTTCATTATCCATTCCCAATTCCCAATTCCCAATTCCCAATTCCCAATTCCCAATTCCCAATTCCCAATTCCCAATTCCCAATTCCCAATTCCCAATTCCCAATTCCCAATTCCCAATTCCCAATTCCCAATTCCCAA
>JAAHGR010000471.1 GCA_010672425.1 Symploca sp. SIO2E6 | reverse complement strand
TGGGTGTTATGACAAGTCACACAAGCTTCAGCGACAGCTATGTCAGGATAGAGAGCAGAATAGTAAGTTTTATCCCCTACTTCCTGATAATCCTTGTAAGGTTCACCCGTCTCAATTACGGCATCCATCGCTTTCTTTTCAAAGTCATTTTTCGGCGCCTGGCTATCATTAAGGTTCCAGGGAGAGATTAGGTTGTAGGAAAAAGATAGTCCTGCTTCAGCAGCATAGTCAGTGGCAATTTCTGAACCTAGGCGGAACATTTGTGCTGGTAGGGGAATACCATCAGTATTTACCCAACCTTCTGTGGCTTCAATGTCGAGTACTCCTTTTTCTTTTTCTTTGCCTTCTAGTGTTTTGGCTCGGTTGACTACGTGCTTGGTGTATGCTGTACGGTCTGCTGCTAGAGTAGTATGGACGTAATCAGCAACTACTTCTGGGGGAATGCCTACGGCTTGTTGAGATGAGCCGCCACCACCAGCACAAGCAATGGCTGTAACACAAACAATTGCTGCTAAAGAGATTAGGGCAATGGTTTTGGCTTTGATTTGATGTAATAAATAGGACATGGTTAGTATCATACACTCCTCAGTGATTGCTAGAGATGAGTTTTTTACTCACTCTATTTGTGGGATATCTCCCGTATTTTCTACAGAGTAGTGGGAGCATCTTGCTGCCTATGGTGCATTATAGGGAGCAAGATGCTCCCACTACGATGATGTTTGCGACTGTCAGATGAAACCCTCAAATTGGGCTTAATCTTGAGCATTTTGTTTTGCTCTTCTTTTTTCTAATTGCCGCACTAGTTCTATGGTTTCTAGATGCAGTTGCGGCGAGCTATCGAAGTTGGCTTCGACTAACTCATCATCAAATATACTGTTAAAGGAATATTCCATTCCGTGACAATTCATACAAACTTCTTTTACCATGCGATCGCGAGGTAGTAGGTTATAGGTATTGTTATGATTAACAAATACCTTGACATCGTTTTCTTGACGGGGTAAATGGCAAGTGGCACAGGTAACTGACTCTACTGAGGGTCGAGGTAATTTACCTTCAGCTAAAAACAGCTTGCTGTGTTGGGATTGCTTATAGTTGAGGGAATGAGAATCGTTATGACAACTCAAGCAAGAGTCAACAGCAGCTACTACGGTATCTACTGCATGAACATCATGACAAGTATTACAATTCATCTGCTTTGCTAAGGCAGATTCCTTCATGGGAATCTTGGCCATAGCTGGGGTCAAGGGAGATAATTTCTCGTTCAGGCGAATCCCATGTTTTCCTAGCAGGAAGGTTTCCACTTCAACGTCGTGACAACTCACACAACTCTCGTGAGTTGGCTTAAAAATTAAAGCTTTACTTTCTTGCTGTTGGTGACAGGTGGAACAGTTGACATCAGCTAAAGCGTGGGTACTGTTTTGCCAAAGTTGCTCAATTTCTACTAATTGCTCCTGAGATACAGGACCGGCTATGGCAGTAGCAGGAGATACTAGTAGCAGAAGGCAGAAGGCAGGAGGCAGGAGGCAGGAGGCAGGAGGCAGGAGGCAAAACCCACCCCTAACCCCTCCAAGGAGGGGAACCGGAGGCAGGAGGCAGGAGGCAAAACCCACCCCTAACCCCTCCAAGGAGGAACCCACCCCTAACCCCTCCAAGGAGGAACCCACCCCTAACCCCTCCAAGGAGGGGAACCGGAGGCGGAAAGCAGTCCTCATGAAAAAAATTTCACCATCATGTCTGAAAATTCCTTTCTCCGCGTCCCCGCGTCTCCGCGTCCCCGCGTCTCTTTTCAAGGCATAAAATACCAACAGTAAAATTAACAGACAAGTTAGCCAGAGTGCTAAGTTCATGATTTACCTCCCAAGAATTCTTCTCCTAAATCCGGTTGCGGAGGTTCTGTTAACCCGGTAGTTACCTTTAGTGCGGGTAACTCAGGCTTGGGTAGCATAGCCGGTTGATCCAAATTCTGACGCAAAAATCCAGTAGAAATAGCCCGATGATCATGGAAATTGTGGCATCCCGCTGTCCAACACCCATCTGCTGCAAAACCAGTATGACTAGCTAAATCCCCATTAATAATTCCTTCATGGCAATTCATGCAAAGATCCGGTTTCAGATGAACCCCTCTACCAAACATCTGAACATGTTCCTCATGACAAGCAGTACAGGTAAGTACATCAATTTTTTGCAGAAGTTCGGCCCAACGAGGATCACCAAATTTCTTGGCTCCATGAGCATCTGCTGCCATTTCTGCTTCATGACAGCGCATACAATTGTCATTACTGACAGGTTTAAAGCCTTCATGGCAGGAACTACAGGAAGCTTCAAAGAGTTGATGTTCCTGGGAGGTAGTTCCCGGTAAAAAAGCTAAGCGCTGATCCAAAGCAAAGGCAGCAATAAACCAGACCACTAACAGTACCATAACGGCGATTACTGCTGTTCTGATTTGCCAGAAGGGATGAGGTCTATTAGCTTTTTTCGGTTTATTAGCTTGTTTTGCAGAACTAACCATCTTTGAGGGGGAATTGGGAATTGGGGATTGGCTTACGACAATATTCGGTGGTGAGAGCAACGGGTTTTGAAGTAACAAGTAACAAGTAACGAGTAATAAAGAATGAAGAATGAAGAATTTATCCTATCGATTATAATGCTCATAAATCAGGAAAAAAATCTATATCTACTCATTACTCATTACTCATTACTCATTACTCATTACTCATTACTCATTACTCATTTTTAGCTGTGTCATGCCACTAATGTTGCCTCTTATAACAAGAGCAGTAAGAGCACAACAATGAACCCGACAACGCCTAACCCTCCAATGCCAAAGAGAATATTCCAGTTAGGTTCTGGTTGTTCAATACTCATGGTCATGGCTGGAGTTGCTGCCGCAGTATTCCCACCACCTGATGGAGAATTTAATTCCACTTCTTCGGGAGTATATTCAGCACCTTCGAGCATCAAAGCGGCAATTGCTCCATAGGCATTTATCCAAGCTTGCTTGACTTCCTCTGTCCAATTAGTACCTAAATATTGCTCGAAAGTCTTCAGCAGAGAGTTCCCCACTAAAGGATAATGTTCCGGTAATGCTCCATACTTAACGTGTCTGGCTCCTAAGCCTTGGAGACTCTCACTCAGGACTTCCGGTTTCCGCAGATTCTCGACTACCATCACCAAAGCACCAAGCAACATCTGCTTTTGCTTGGCCATATTGGTGTGCTCAAATAGAGGTTTGGCTGCGGGATAGTCGGTAAAGAGGTTGTCGTAGAAACTGTTGACAAATTCTCCGGCTTGGGGTTTGACTTGCTCAAAACTCTGTTCGAGGAGTTCGACAGCTAAGCCGGAATCTTCTTTTGGCTCTTCTAAGGCCACCTCTTGGGGAGCATATTCGG
The DNA here is from genome assembly GCA_010672425.1 of Symploca sp. SIO2E6. Taxonomy (GTDB): domain Bacteria; phylum Cyanobacteriota; class Cyanobacteriia; order Cyanobacteriales; family Coleofasciculaceae; genus Caldora. Next base: position 3,045 of record JAAHGR010000471.1, on the reverse strand, counting down.
CACCTTCGAGCATTAAAGTGGTAATTGCTCCATAGGCATCTACCCAAGATTGCTTAACTTCCTCTGTCCAATTAGTACCTAAATATTGCTCGAAGGTCTTCAGCAGAGAGTTCCCCACTAAAGGATAATGTTCCGGTAGCGCTCCATACTTAACATGTCTTGCTCCTAAGCCTTGGAGATTTTCGCTCAGGACTTCCGGTTTCCGCAGATTCTCGACTACCATCACCAAACCACCAAGCAACATTTGCTTTTGCTTGGCCATATTGGTGTGCTCAAATAGAGGCTTCGCTGCGGGATAGTCGGTAAAGAGGTTGTCGTAGAAACTGTTGACAAATTCCCCAGCTTGGGGTTTGACTTGCTCAAAACTCTGTTCGAGGAGTTCGACAGCTAAGCCGGAATCCTCTTTTGGCTCTTCTAAGGCCACCTCTTGGGGAGCATATTCGGCACCTTCGAGCATCAAAGTGGTAATTGCTCCATAGGCATCTACCCAAGATTGTTTGACTTCCTCTGTCCAATTAGTACCTAAATATTGCTCGAAGGTCTTCAGCAGAGAGTTACCCACTAAAGGATAATGTGCCGGTAATGCTCCATATTTAACGTGTCTTGCTCCTAAGCCTTGGAGATTTTCACTTAGGACTTCCGGTTTCCGCAGATTCTCGACTACCATCACCAAACCACCAAGCAACATTTGCTTTTGCTTGGCCATATTGGTGTGCTCAAATAGAGGCTTCGCTGCGGGATAGTCGGTAAAGAGGTTGTCGTAGAAACTGTTGACAAATTCCCCAGCTTGGGGTTTGACCAGCTCGAAACTCTGTTCGAGGAGTTCAGCTTGTAAAGACATATGTTGATTTCTATAAGGACGGCAGTGATAATGGCTAGAGAGCCGGAAAGGGTGTTCTCTGTAAACTGGGTTTGTTGTAAGTACAGCAACGAAATGTTAGCCTTTATACAAAATAAACCCGCTACTTGAATTCAGTGTTCTAATCAGGAAAGTTGCATTTTTTTAAGTTTGTGTTGACTGACAGGTTATATTCAGTTCACTCAGATAATTTGTATAATTTTTTACAAAAATTATCTTTTAAATGCAAAAAGCCCTTAATAATAATGCAATAATTACATTATTTTTGTACTTGGCTCGGATCATAGCCGAGAGAGAAAAATGTATCTTTTAATACAAAAAATGCTAAACTAATTTAGCTATTGGCTGAAAGCTGAAAGCTGAATGCTGAATAATGCTGAATACTGAATCAGTCCAAACCCATGACCTTATTTAGCCGCGAGCAAGTTCTCAATCGATTAAAACAAGGACATTCCTTCCATCAAGCAGAATTAAGTCGCATCGATTTACACGATACTAATTTGGATAAAGCCAACTTTGTTGAAGCTTATTTAAAAGGAGCCAATCTCGCTCAAGCTTCTGGCAAGGAGGCAGATTTTACGAGAGCAAATTTAATGTTTGCTCTGTGTTCCGGAACCAACTTGACCCAGGCTCGACTTTATCAAACAGAATTCAATGGAGCTAGTCTCGAAGGGGTCAATCTGCAAGCAGCCAATGCCGAAAAAGCTAACTTTCATGATACCACCTTTAAGGATGTCAATGCTACTTTAATTAAATTAGAAGCTGCGGATTTAAGTGAATCTCAAGCCACAGATTCTAATTTTAGTGGTGCTAATCTCAATCGGGCTAAATTAATTAAAGTCAACTATCATCAGGTTAATTTCAGTGGAGCACAACTGGAGGAAGCCATTGGCTCTGCTGCTCAATTTACTCAAATAAGTTTACGAGATGCCAATTTAGGTAAAGCCAAATTTATCCAATCTAGCTTCATGGAGTCGGATTTAACTCAAGCAAGTCTCATCGCTGCCGACTTCAGTCAAGCTAAATTCCATAAGGTGAGCTTACAACAAGCAGATTTACTAGAAGCCAACTTCAAATCAGCTAAACTAACCGAGGTTGATTTAACCGAAGCCTCTTTATTTGATGTAGATTTCGAGGGAGCCACGCTCTCTCAGGTTAATTTAACTGATGCTAATTTACAAGAAGCCAATCTGGAAAACACCATTTGGGAAGATGTGAATTTTTCCGGCTGTAATGTAGCTGGAGCCATTTTTACTAATGCCCAGGGATTGAGCGAGGAACAAAAACAATGGTTGCAGGAAAATGGAGGATTGAATATTTAAGTAACAAGTAATAAGTAATAAGTAATAAGTAATGAGTAATGAGTAATGAGTGATGAGTATAGCAACCGCCAAGGCGATTAGGACAAGGGGATGGCAGCCCCTTGTTAGCTTGCCTTATCTGAGAATGTCTTAACCGCCCTGGCGACTGCTATAACAAGAAATGAAGCATTTATCCTAGTTTTGGGCAAAGGTTGCAAGTTATATCAATTCCGGCTACATTGGGATAATATTCGTAATGTAGGGGCGCAAAGCTTGCGCCCTCCAGCATTTATGTTTTCTAACCAGAAAGCCAGATTGTTAATCATTCCGATGCAACCGGAATTGAGATTATACCAAATCCGGTAAACTGTCTTGGGAACTATTGGCAAGAGTGCGGGGAATTATTTCTTGATAAATGGGATTGGTAATGACGAGACCACCGGAAGGACGCCGTTCCAGCAGTCCCAGGTCGATGAGGTACTGGCGATCGCTTTCTGGAATATCCCCCAAGGATTGACCAGATAACATAGGTTCAAACACAGCTTTGACCTGGGGTTCTTGGTGTACCCCAGAGAGCGATCGCCTACGACTCCTCACGTTAGTAGCGTGGTACAGCTAACAATGAGTAATGAGTAATGAGTAATGAGTAATGAGTAATGAGTAATGAGTAATGAGTAATGAGTAATGAGTAATGAGTAATGAGTAATGAGTAATGAGTAATGAGTGTCTGACGACCCAGGCAACAATATCTTTGGCTCTTCCCAATTCCCAATTCCCAATTCCCAATTCCCAATTCCCAATTCCCAATTCCCAATTCCCAATTCCCAATTCCCAATTCCCAATTCCCAATTCCCAATTCCCAATTCCCAATTCCCAATTCCCAAT
>JAAHGR010000470.1 GCA_010672425.1 Symploca sp. SIO2E6 | reverse complement strand
AGATCCGGTTACAATGGAGCCGCTTTGGTAAACCGCGACAACTCGCTCTGAGACGTTGCATGCAACGTCTCTACAGGGTGAGATATAGCGGGTATATCGATACCGGATTTGGTATGATAAGCTAAAAGGTATTTTTTAGCTCAAAAACCTTGAACCTGAGTGGGGAAATCCCTGGGTAACCTAGGGATTTGAGTGCCCAAAACTAGGATACATGCTTCATTCCTTGTTACTTGTTACTTGTTACTTGTTACTTGTTACTTGTTACTTATTCTCACTCGCCCTAATTATTATTGTTATTGTTATTATTGTTATTGTTGTCGTCTCCAAAACCTTCAGAGAAATCCCGAAAGACATTAAATATGCCCAATAGAGAGTCCAGGGGGTCTAAGACTTGACCAACCGTATCGGTAAACACCGTCAATCCAGAGCGATTGATCACAATAATATCATCGGGACGTAGGGGAGGATTAGTTTCCTCATTAACTCCTGACTCAAAATCCACCGATATTTTCCGCTTTTGTACCGTGCCATTGCGGTTGAGGCGAATCAACTCCACAGAACCCCGGTTGGCACGAACCTCATCGAATCCTCCAGCTGCTAAAAGGGCGTCATTCAAGGGAGCATTAGGTCTAACTTCCACTACCCCAGGATTGTCTACTTCCCCCACCACATTCACCTGAATCACCTCGGGAGCCAAGCTCGAATCAGCTAATTCCGTGAGCTCATCCGCAAAAGGCTCTTGAGCCGTCGGCACCGTTACTAAGTCTCCCTCCTGCAACAGGATATTTTGAGAGAAGTCACCTCCCTTTAACAATTGCCACAGATCCACATTAATCACTTGTTGGGAACCACTTTTGGTCAGCCGTTGTACCTGGATATTACGCATATCCGCTAATTGGGTAACACCTCCAGCCGCTTGCAGTGCCTGAGCTACTCTTGGTGGGTCTCCAGGTCCTCCACCTTCAGCTACAGCATCGGTGGTTCCTGAGACGATATAGGGTCCTGGACGTTCTACTTCCCCAGTAACGGCAATCTTAACCGGTCTGGTTTCTTCTGGGGAAAAGCTAGCAGTAGCTAACAGGGTGTTCTCCACTGTATCCACTCTAACAGTAGTAGGGATAAAAATTTCGTCCCCATCCCTCAAACTAATATCTTGACTCAGATTGCCGTTTTGGAACAAATCCCAGAGATTGAGATAACAAGGCGCAGCATTACGACGTCGCAGACGCACCTCACGCACATCCGCCGCACGGGTAATACCTCCAGCTAAGTTAATCGCTTCGGTTACCTTCGGAAAATTGTTCTCGTCAGTTAGGGGTATAGTATAAGAACCAGAGCGATTGATTTCCCCAGCTATAGCAATCCTCATGGGACGCGCCACCACCAGTTTCAGGGTCACCAGAGGTCGTTTGAGAGTGTCATTGTACAGACGAGTAATTGCCGCATTAGCAGCTGGGATAGTTAATCCCTGAACAGAAATATTGCCAATTACCGGCAAGTTAACTGTACCGTCCACCAGTATCTCAAATTCACCACTGTATTCTGGGACATTAAAGACATCCACCCGGATTTGATCCCCTCCTCCGAGAAGATAAGGTTCTTCGACAGGTGTTCGATTAATGCCACTAGAGTTAACAGATACACAAGTAGGCAATTGTTTCCGTGGTACCGCATTAATTCCTGTGGAGGTAGCAGGATCAGGAACAGGTAATACTGATGATGAGGGTGTATTAATCCCACCGGGAGGGTTGGGTGTCAAAGGGGGCAATTGTGCTCTGACTGGAGTAGGTACAATAGCAATAATACTTAAGTAGATCGGCACTATTAAAGTTGACTGGATAAGGTCGTGATTTGTCATTTGTTATTTGTTGTTTGTTGTTTATTGTTTGTCATTGGTTATTTGTTGTTTGTTATTTGTTGTTTGTTGTTTGTTGTTTGTTGTTTGTTGTTTGTTGTTTGTTGTTTGTTATTTGTTGTTTGTTGTTTGTTATTTGTTGTTTGTTATTTGTCATTTGTAAGGATTTGATAGGTATTAGGTGTTAGGTGTTAGGTGTTAGGTTTTTAAAATCCCGCATAGTTACTATAACATTCCAACAGACTGTCTACTGCCGTGACCCAGCTAAAATGTTGAGCTAATGGCAGGTTTAATCGAGAAGTCGGGGAGCTTAGGGCGGGTTTAGCGATCGCTTGCCAGCTCCCGGACTTCTTCTACCGGTTGGTTGAGCTAATGGCAGGTTTAATTGAGAAGTCGGGGAGCTTAGGGCAGGTTTAGCGATCGCTTGCCAGCTCCCGGACTTCTTCTACCGGTTGGTTGAGCTAATGGCAGGTTCAATTGAGAAGTCGGGGAGCTTAGGGCAGGTTTAGCGATCGCTTGCCAGCTCCCGGACTTCTTCTACCGGTTGGTTGAGCTAATGGCAGGTTTAATCGAGAAGTCGGGGAGCTTAGGGCAGGTTTAGCGATCGCTTGCGTTAACCTGGGGGTAGCGGTAGGGCGGGTTTTGCTTCCAATATTAGGGTCAAATAGCCTATATTATCCCTAAACCCGCCCCTACAATGGGTCATGACTTATTACTTATTACTTATTACTTCAAAACCCGAGTCAATCTACTTATTCAGCAAACCCTAGTTACGGCTATGTCTAATTTTGTAGTTCAAGTTTACAAAAATGCCAATTCCAATAAAGCCCCAGCGATTAACTTACCTACTAATTTACCGCAGCAGGAGCTCATCAATCCTGAGTTGATCAAAGCGGCTCAAGGTTTATTTGCAGCTAACGGAGTTTTGCTGATTAATCACTTATTCTCCCAAGAGTTAATCGCCAGTCTCTATCAATCATTTGTCGATCGCTACCAGTTCTATTTTGCAGATCAAAACTATGCCAATGTCTTGGAAGTGGGTGACAAGCGCAAAATGCTTACCATTGATTTCCAGACCCCCTTCAATAACCCGGAACTTTACGGCAATCCGTTTTTGCTGTACTTAATGAGGGAGTTATTGGGAACCGGATTTGTCCTGGGGAGTTTTGGTGCGGTTATTTCCCTTCCTGGTGCTCAACATCAGCATATTCATCGGGATCATCCACCTCTGTTCGAGGATGAAGAACTAGATGTTAAAATTCCTAGTTTTGCCATCACAGTTGTTGTGCCTCTAATTGACTTGACCCCTGCTACCGGCTCGACTCGGGTATGGAAAGGCTCTCATCGAATTCCTGATTCCCAAAGCCTTGAAGCTCAAGACTCATTCGTCCCTTTTTTGCCGATGGGGTCTTGTTATCTGATGGATTATCAGCTGTTACATGGAGGTACCCCTAATGTGTCTGATCTGGTAAGACCTATTCTTTATCTTAACTATTATCGATATTGGTTTCAAGAAGCGGTTAATTACGAGAAGCAATCGAGAATTTCGATTACCAAACAGGAGTACCAAAAAATACCTGAACCATACAAGTTTTTATTTGAACGGGTTAAGGAATATCACAAATTTACCCATCCCTTAGCAGTCCCAGTCGATTACGACCAAACCCCCAAAGATTTTAGAGCATTAACTTCAACTGAGCAAGCCCAAAAATTGGGGGAACTGGCAAAAACTGCTCTGGCGAGTTATGGATTTTCCCAGGCTCAACTAAAATTAATTGCCCATGGTGATAATACGGTTTTTGCTGTTGCTTTACCTGAGACATCTTTAGAAGGCGGGGACGCGGGGACGCGGGGACACGGGGACGCGGGGATGCGGAGAATTGAAATCCCACCTCCTATTTCGTTTACCCCAAACAATAGTCCTTATCTAGCTAACCGTTTTATCCTCAGAATCCATCGGGGGAACTATCTATCCGTTGATGCCATCGAATCCGAGTTACGCTGGCTCCAATACCTGTGTCACGAAGCCCAACTCCCGGTTCCTGAACCAATACCGACGTTGGAGGGTCAACTCTATACCATAGCCGATGCTCCGGAAATTGCTGAATCACGGGTTTGTTCTTTAACTCGATGCTTGAAGGGACAGCCACTAGATCAAGACAGTCCCATTAATCTTGAATTGGTTGGTCAGTTGATGGGAAAATTGCATAACTATGGAGCCTATTGGTCGATACCGGAGAATTTTACTAGACCCCGTTGGAACTGGAATGGCTTATTTGGGGATGGTGCAGGCTATAGCAACCAGGGAAATCACGTTTGGGAGTTGACACCACAGCCGTATCGCAGCTTCTTCCGAGATGTCAGTTCACAGATCAAGGCAATTATGGCATCCCTCGGAGAGGAAACAGACCAGTTTGGTCTAATTCATGGGGATTTTTGGTCAGGAAATTTGCTGGTGTTTGACCAAGAAATCTACCCTATTGACTTTGCTGACTGTGGTTTTGGTTATTGGGGATATGAGGTAGCAAGGTTTTTGAGTGACTTCCCACGAGATCAGAATTGGGCTTTGTGTTTAGATCAGTTATTATCTGGTTATACTCAAATCCGAGCATTTCCAGAAAAACAGTTACCTCACATCAGTACCTTTGTTGCAGCTCACTATGTGACCCTAGCCCTATGGCAAATCAACCGAGCTCAAGAACATCCTTCTTTTCGTTCTAATCTGGAAGAAGATTTGCAGGAGACTGTCGAAGAAGTAGAAGCCTGGTTAGCGGAATAGGGAATAGGGAATAGGGAATAGGGAATAGGGAATTGGGAATTGGGAATAGGGAATAGGGAATAGGGAATAGGGAATAGGGAATAGGGAATTGGGAATTGGGAATAGGGAATAGGGAATAGGGAATAGGGAATTGGGAATTGGGAATAGGGAATAGGGAATAGGGAATAGGGAATAGGGAATAGGGAATAGGGAATTGGGAATTGGGAATTGGGAATTGGGAATTGGGAATTGGGAATTGGGAATTGGGAATTGGGAATTGGGAATTGGGAATTGGGAATTGGGAATTGGGAATTGGGAATTGGGAATTGGGAATTGGGAATGGTGACAAGTTAAGCATTCATCGCAATTTGTCAAGGGGCTGGGGGAGCTGAGGAAGAGGAATACAATATTCAGTTAGAAGCATTCTCATCAATTCCCTTAGCCTTTAGCAAACGTTCTCGTCTCTTACGGGCAATCTGTTGTAAATCAATGCTTCTGTCGGTTTCATCGACAATCTCACCCGTTAGCACTTCCAGCACATCCTCCAAAGTAACTACCCCAGACACCCCCCCATATTCATCTAACACAACCATGAGATGTTCGCGGCGGAATTGGAAGGCTTGGAGTAATTTATCTGCTCTCATCGTCTCAGGGACAAAGCGCACTGGACGAGTCAGGGTTACAACCTGTTGGTTAGTTGCGCCTTCAATCATGGCTGTGAGCAACTCATCCTTGAGAACCACCCCTATCACTTCATCCAGAGAATCTTTAAGAACAATGATCCGAGTATGTTGGGAACGAATAGTCTGTTGTTTGACCTCCCCTAGGGTTGAGTTACCCCACAAATAAGTTATAATAACCCGGGGTGTCATTAGGTCAGCAGCAGTTAGGTCATTCAATCGAAAGACTCGCTGGATCATTTCTGCTTCATCATCTTCAATAACCCCTTCTTGGCGACCAATGGTGGCGAGGAACCTGATTTCTGCCTCATTAGTTGTTGATATTTTCTTCCCTTGGGTAAAGGGGGTGGTTACTTTTTCCATCAACCACACTAACGGCGTAAACAGAAAAGTTAAAAATTGCAGTGGTATAGCAACCAATAGAGCAAGGTCTTCGGCATAACGTTCCCCCAGGGTTTTGGGAACAATCTCACTAAAAACAATGATGAGGAAGGTCAGCATTGCGGAAAATACCCCTAACCAAGCATCTCCTAGAATCTTAGCTGCCATAGAACCAATGACAATGCTACCAACAATATTGAATATATTGTTGATGATCACCACAGTAGCAATTGGTCGATTCATTTTTTGACGAATGGCTAGCAGTGCTAAGGTTGCTGGTTTTTTGGACTGTGCTAACTGCTTAACTCTAACTAGGGAAACAGAAAATAAGGCGGTTTCCGTCGCTGAACAAATTGCTGAACCTACCAGCATAATCAAAACAACGATCACAAGCGCGAGCATGGCATCTACCACCGTTGAAATCCTAGTTATCTTAAGTTTAGGATTAATTACCACAAAAGTGGATATCAAATTTTGTGTTTAGTGTCCACTCACTTCAGCAGCAAAACCTCAGTAGGGTCTATTGCACGAGTTTATAAGCCATGCCAGACAGAGCTTTCAAGCATTTTCTGTCATCCTTAGTACAAGAAAATGGTATCGAATAGGTTCAAAATCCATTGCACTTTAACCCGGAAATCCAAACATGAACTCATTACTCTTGAGAAACTATTTTAGATTTTAGATTTTAGATTTTAGATTTATTTAGATTTTGGATTAAAGAATTGAATCAACACAAGCCTAAGGCTCCGAGAGGAGGAAGGATGCGGGAAATAG
>JAAHGR010000047.1:14741-23628 GCA_010672425.1 Symploca sp. SIO2E6 | reverse complement strand
TTTTCAGAAAACCCCGGAAATTTTCCCTGAGAGAGACTATTGCCTGAAGCAATATAAATGATTACTACTGCCACTAAGCCGAAGAGAAACAGTCCCCCTAGCCAAAAATCCAATAACTGCCAGACCGGTAAGTTAAAGACATGGAAGCTGATATCATGTTGAAATTGGGGTTCTTCCAGTTGAAAAGCAGTGGGATGGAAATACTGTAAGACCCTACCCCACTGGTAAGACAGTATCAGAGACCAGGACAAAGAAAAAGCGATCGCGATCGCTCTTAAGCAAAACTGAGGCTTGATCACCAACGCCACCACCACCACAGCAACAAAACCTAGCTGCCAAATTTGCTCACTTCCAAAAGGTTGTGATAGCAAAAGCTGTTGGAGAGATATCCAACTAAAAGCAGCTGGCAGTGGTGGGGTAACATGAGGAATGCCTAACTCTGGATGCCACAGGGGAAGAGTGATAGTACCGTAGTGCAACAACATCAACCCAACAACAGTGCATAGCAGTAACATCACTAACAGTAGCGATCGCAAATCCAATGTTAATGGTGGAATCGTTTGAGCAGCTTTTGTTTCCTGATACTCCTTAAACCTTGCTGATGCCAGACCAACGTCTTGGCGGTATCGATACCCAGGTGGCGGTAACACTTCCCCAGACAAGTTTAACCTTGTCTGCCCCACCGGTTGAACTTGGTTACTGGTTTGGTAGAAGCGGGTTTGGTTAGGTTGGTAATCCCCAAGATTGTTACCTAGCCGATTAACAGCTGAATCTCTTGCCAAGGAACTCTCTTGTGTCTGCTTCAGTCGGCTGGCCAGAAATAAGTTACCCAGTAGAAACCCAGCCGAGATGAAGCAGACACCAAACCACAAAGCCAATTGAGTTTCCAAGCGTAAGAGGAATGAGTCTAGATAATCAACCTCCTGAAACCATAAAATTTCTGCTACCAGGTTAGCCAGCAAATCCCAAGCCAGCCAAAGACCCACTATAAGGGCAACATAGGGAAAAATTTGGTTCCAAAAACGTTTCATAATCGTCCTGTTGTTAAGCCAGCTGTCGCGATCGCAGATTTTGCTAGTTTCTTTTCCTTGTGGGTTTATATACAGAAGTTGTCACTCATATCAATAATGTGTTAATATAACTTTATATAAGAGCTTGCCAACTGTTCATTTAAAAATCCCAACCTCTTTATAGACGATTTAAGTACCTAAGCAAAATTAATTGGATATTCGCTTCTTGCCCTGCAAGGCTTACAGGCATAATTATATACAAATAATTTTGCACGACCACTTAGATCAGAGGAGGTATAGCCATGTTACCAAATCTTCCCGATTTCTCCTTGAGTATTGAACAGGAACACGTCGTTTAGGGCGCACGTTGTTTAGGGCGCACGTCGGTGCGCCCCTACAATAGGTAAATTAAATTAAACAAATACTCTTCATCCCAAAGATAATCAATATCACGGTTGTTCCTGGCGATAAATGACTTGATGGGTTTTCAAAATTTCATAACGGCGATAGGGATTCTGAAGGGATTGTTTACTGACAAAATCAACTTTTCGCCCAAACATTGCTTCTAATTCTTCCTTCAGATGAACAATGTTGAATAAATTCCAGCTGTGATTAGGAGCAAACTGGTAGAGTATATCAATATCACTGTCAGGGTGGAAATCCTCCCTTAGTACGGAACCAAACAGAGCAAACTCAATAATCTTCCAGCGATCGCAAAAGTTAGCAATTTGGGAGAGGGGAACCTTAAGACGTTTTTTCCATAAAGTCTGGACTTGAGCAGTCATAGCCAATAATCAATCTTGTTGAGAAATTATACTACTGCGACAATAATGAGGTTTGGGGAGTGTGGGAGGTGTGGGGAGAAAGAGTGAGCGATGACCGAGTAGTATTGCCTAAAACCTAACACCTTTTATCTCCACTCCCCTTGAAGGGTAAAAGCTGCCCAATAATAGGGAGAGTCCCACTGGGTTTCTTGTTGCATTTCCAACTGTGCAGCTCTCAAGGCTGCTGTTGCTGGCAATCTTTCTTCTAACATTTTGCCGTAGAATCGCTTCATTAACTCCGATGTTGCCAAGTCATTCACATTCCACAGACTGACTAATACCCTGGGGGAACCGGCATACATAAAGCCTCTTGTCAACCCTACTAGTCCTTCTCCTTTGACTTCCTGTCCTAATCCCGTTTGACAAGCACTCAACACTACCAATTCCGCAGGTAAGTTGAGGTTGAACACATCGTGGAGGCGTAGGAAGCCGTTTTGGGAGTTACCTTGTTCATCGAATAGGGAGAGTACTACTCCTGATAATTCAGGGTTGGTGCTGTTGAGTAAGCCGTGGGTAGCCAGGTGAACAATGCGATAATTGCTTAGCTCTGGATTAGTTACCATCTCCCGATTGGCAGCAAAGTCAAACCCATGCACTCTTTCTGCATCTGGCACTAATGCCATAATTGCTTCGGCTTCAGTGCGGGTTCCTGGTAGTCTTTGCCAAACACCGATATCAACATCTAGCGCAGAGCTATCGAGTAGCTGTCGTGATAGACTGCGATCATCGCTTTGCGAATGTTGTTGGCTCGATTTTACCCGTTGATCATCAGAGCTAAAGACGGGATCTGCAAGAATAGCGATTGCTTTAGGTGCAGTTTGCCTGGTTGCTTGTTCTTGTCGAATAATCCCTAGGGTAGTGGCAGAGGGTAAGTTTACTATTTCGTGGTTTGCCAGGAGTGGGATGATTTTGCTCTCTTCGTTGCAAGCTGTGGGGGCGGGTTTAGCCAGAATTTCGCCTACGGGTTGAGATATCGAAAAATCCGCCCCTACAACACCCTGCCCATTCCCCGTAGGGGCGGGTTCACCAACCAATTTCCCTGCTTGCCCGAATCTAGATAAACCCGCCCCCATCAACCCCTTACCTCTTGCTGAGGTGACACAATCCTCATCCAAGGTACCGGGCACTGGCAATGCCGCAAAGGGGATATACTGCAAAGCAGCATCGCTAACTATAAGTAACCGTTTGTTACCTAATTGCTCTGCTACAGGTGCTAAGAGTATTTGGCTTAGTTGATTGACGGCTTTGTTTGCCTTGACATTTTCTACCCCAATAGTGCCTCTGCTATCTTCTAGTTGAAAATCAGGAGTTTTGAGCAATTCATAGAACTGTTTAGCAGCGGTTTCGATTTCTTCCCTTGGTGGTAACTCATAGCTGCTCATACCGGTTTTACTAACAGCCCACAGATAGCTACGCTCCGTGCCTAGGGAATATTGCAACAGCAGGGTATCATCATCCAAAATCTGCTGCTGAATTTCTGCTAAAGTTAGGGGTTGAGGTTGGGTGAGGGCAGCATAACGAGGACTGGTAGCACGAATTTGGTTTTGGATGTCTTGGTATTCCTCTAGCAGTTGTTTCCTCTCTTGTGCGATCGCATCTGCTTGTTTTTGGGTGTAATTGCCACTGAACAATTCAATGCGGCGTTTTTCAATAGCGTCTAGTTTCTGTTGTAAGGTACGTTCTTGTTCCAGCAGTTGGGGTTCTACCCCTTGTCGGATATCAGCATTAGCTTCGGTGAGGAGTTCGATAAGACTACGAGCGCGGGAACGTTCACTGACGTGGAGCGCTTTGGCATCGTAGCCTTGATTGGGGTTTTGTTGATGCAGTTGCATCAGCAGGTCGATGTAGAGTTTGTAACTATCCTGCCGTGAGGCGAAGTAGGAGGTACGCAGTTCTGGACTGGCTATTTTGGTACGTAGGGATTCTATGATGTCAACTGCTGCTTCAATGTAGGTAATAGCTTTAGTGAGTTTGCCTTGATCATATCTAACCCAAGCTATATTATTAAGAATGATAGCTTCCATATCTCGATCCCCCACTGCATGTGATAGAGGCAGAGCCCAGTTGTAGTACTCCAAGGCTTTCTGCTTTTCTCCCAAATCATCGTAGACACGACCAATATTATTAAGAGTAGTGGCTTTTCCACCTCGATCCCCCACTGCACTTAATAGGGGCAGAACTTGGTTGTAGTATTCCAATGCCTTCTGCTTATTTCCCAATGAAGAGTAGACTAAGCCAATATTATTGAGAATAAGAGCATCCCTACCTTTATCCCCTTCTGCCTGAGATAGAGACAGAGCTCGGTTGAAGTACTCCAATGCCCTCTGCTTTTCTCCCAATGAGTAGTAGATACGACCAATATTATTGAGAGTACCGGCTTCTCCACTTCGATCCCCCACTGCACTTAATAGGGGCAGAGCTTGGTTGTAAAACTCCAATGCCTTTTGCTTATTTCCCAATGAAGAGTAAACTAAGCCAATATTATTGAGAGTAGCGGCTTCCACTTCTCGATTCCCATCTGCCCGTAATAGAGGAAGAGCTTGGTTGAAGAGATCCAATGCCTTCTGCTTTTCTCCCAATGAAGAGTAAACTAAGCCAATATTATTGAGAGTAACAGCTTCCCCTCCTCTATCTCCTTCTGCCTGAGATAGGGAAAGAGCTTGGTTGTAGAACTCCAATGCCTTGTGCTTTTCTCCCAAGCCGTCGTAGACAGCACCAATATTATTGAGAGTAACAGCTTCCCCTCCTCGATCCCCTTCTGCCCGTCTTATAGATAGAGCTTGGTTGTAGAACTCCAATGCCTGCTGCTTTTCTCCCAAGCCGTCGTAGACACTGCCAATATTATGGAGAGTAAGAGCTTCCCTCCTTCTATCCCTCACTACCTGAAACAGAGGCAAAGCTTGCTTGAAGTACTCCAATGCCTGCTGCTTTTCCCCCAAATCATTGTAAACACTGCCAATATCATGGAGAGTACGAGCTTCCATCCCTCGATCCGCCAATGCCTGAAATAGAGGCAGAGCTTGCTTGAAGTACTCCAATGCCTTCTGTTTTTCTCCCAAATCATCGTAGACACTGCCAATATTATAAAGAGTATAAGCTTCCATCCCTCGATCCCCCTCTACCTGAAATAGAGGCAGAGCTTGCTTGAAGTACTCCAATGCTTTCTGCTTTTCTCCTAATGAGGAGTAGACACCACCAATATTATTGAGAATAGCAGCTTCCCCCCCTCTATCCCTCACTGCACGTAATAGGGGTAAAGCTTGGTTGTAGAATTCCAATGCTTTCTGCTTTTCTCCTAATGAGTTGTAGACAAAACCAATCGAGTTAAGTGTTCTAGCTTCCCACTTCTTGTCTCCTACAGCACGCCAAAGCAGGTGTGCCTCTTCCAGTTTGCTAATTGCCTGTCGCCGAGATTCTGCTGTTCCTTGTTCAAATAGCTGCATTCCCTCGTTAAAGATTTGTTCCGCTGCAGCGCGATTGGGTTCAGTAGAAGAATCATCAGGCTGTTGTGCCATCTGCACTGCGGTACTACCATTAGCCTCACTAGCTCTGACAATACCTATCCCGATATCTGAAAAGAACACAAAACTCACCAATACAGCAAAACACTGATAGGCGAAGCTAGGAAGCTTGTTCCACAATATCCATTGGTATTTGAGACGAGTAGTCATCATTTCCTGAGCTGAGTGAATTTTTAGGTAGCTGTTCTGTTATTGTCTCAATGGCTGGCTGAATCATCGATTAGCCTCACTATCAGCTCCAGATACTTGTCCTTCTAACACAGAGCTTCTAGGACTTCTAGATTATAGATCACACCTGAACGTCTTTCTTCCTATGAGCCAATAAGTAGTCATTTCTCCTTTAGACTTCTCCGGAAATTAAGTTTTCACGTAGACAGTTCAAAGGTTTCAGATTCTTTTTCGGAGATGTCTTTTGCTTTTTACCGCAATTGCACCCTGCTTTTCCAACTTATACTTGTCCTGTAACTGCTCATAAGTAGCAGCAGTAACCTAAATCTTCCCTGCTACCCCTTGGGTCTCCATCGAGAAGCAATATTTACTGCCGACAGGGCGAGTGCGAGTTAAATTGTCGCTGGTTGGTTGAAGTCCTTAAAGGACAATTCCCAATTAGGGGTGTGCAATTCATACACTACAGGCGCACACCTATTCCATTATTCAAATAATACACAAAAATCACGGGTTTTTACAACTAATCAAATATTTTCAGGCGATCGCTTACCGACATCAACCGCAAGTTTTAGATCCCCGACTTCTTCTTCCGGTTTTTAGAGTTAATTACAGCTTCAATTAAGAAGTCGGGGATCTTGGAGTCTTGGAGCGATTGCTTTGGGCACCAGCTTGGGCTAATCACAAGGAATAACTAAATGCCGCCGGGGCGGGTGCGAGGTCAATTGTCGCTGCTTGGTTGAAGTATTTGGTGAACCCGCCCCTACATATTGATTCTTA
The DNA here is from genome assembly GCA_010672425.1 of Symploca sp. SIO2E6. GTDB lineage: Bacteria > Cyanobacteriota > Cyanobacteriia > Cyanobacteriales > Coleofasciculaceae > Caldora. The sequence continues at coordinate 17,328 of JAAHGR010000047.1, read as the reverse complement.
ATTTTCTATTCCCAAACAATAAAGGACAATCCCTAATTAGGGTTGTGTAATTCATACACTACAGGCGTACATTTATTCCATTATTCAAATAATACCCAAAAATCACGGGTTTTTACAACCAATCAAAGCTTTGCGCTATAAAGTACACTCTTCCAAAAGTCCCCGTGGAAGTCAAAGCGTTCTCCTTTCAGAGTAGCATCCTCTGGCTTCCCCCTTTCAAAGGGGGACGGGAGGGGGATTCAAGGGGGATGCGAGAGGGAGCAACAATGTACCGCATAGCAAAGCAAACTGCTGTATAAGGCGATCGCTTACAGCACCAACCGCAAGTTTTAGATCCCCGACTTCTTCTTCCGGTTTTTAGAGTTAATTACAGCTTCAATTAAAAAGACTAACTCTTTGTCCCCCTTTCTAAGCTATCTATAGAATCAAGGAAAGTTAATCTACAGGGGGATGCCAGCCAACTTGAACCCAGCGCTGGCGAGCCAGGACAATGAGCGGTCGATTTAACCGCAAAGCAACGACTGTTGCTCTACCGGTAGGGGTAATTCCTTCAATTTTTGCCTTATCCGCACTCCAGCTAAAGTGCTCATTCCACCTCTGTGTGCGAGGATGAAACAAAGACACCAGCTGTTGTGTAATGGGATCTTGAGCTTCAGTTAAATCGGATTTAAATGTGTTGCAAGCAGAACAAGCCAAACAGATGTTTTCAAAGATTGTTTTTCCGCCTTTAGACCGTGGGTGAATGTGATCATGAGTCATTGAAGTACCAGTATTGGCTGTAGTTGTTAAGCAATAACAGCAGCGCTGACGATCAACCCTTGCTACTTGCTTCCGTAATTCAACCGGAATGTAGTTACACATAATGATTGGCTATTTTTAATTTGAGAATCCTATGGTGGAGGAACATGAAAGCCGCGCCAACGTAGAATTGCCGCAGCTTGTGCTTTGCGTAACATGAATCTATCGGCTTCAGTTTGCAGATTTTCTAAGGTCTTTTGTTCATCTGCGGTTAGTGGGTGGCTGTGCTGAGGTTCCAATAAAGCATCAAGTTGAACTGGGATATTATCGGACATTTGGCTATAGGCAATTTGCCAGAGGGCATCATTTTCCAGACTATCTAATGCGGCTAAGTCCTTTTGAAAAGCTTCTGGTACATCAGTCCATTGTGGTGGACTCCCTACCTCCAAAACTTGTAGCAGAATGTCTTCCAAGGGTCGATTGGTTGCACGAGCAGTGTCAGCCAAGCGTTGGTAAATAGTTTCTGGAACTTGTAAAGTGATAGTTTCAGACATAATGGAGAATTGAGAATTGAGAATTGAGAATTGGGAAATCTAAATTAGCTGCGATCGCTGTGTGTGTGCTCTGGTGTGGCTCATTTTAACAGTTTAACCCCTCTCAAACAATCTGCGATCGCTTTCAATTAAGAAGTCGGGGATCTTGGGGTCTTGGAGCAATTGCTTTAGGCAGCAGCTTGCGCTAATCACAAGGAAGAACTAAATGCCGCCGGGGCGGGTGCGAGTTAAGCTATCGCTGCTTGGTTGAAGTATTTGGTGAACCCGCCCCTACATATTGATTCCTAATTTTCCATTCCCAAATAACAAAGGACAATTCCTAATTAGGGGTGTGCAATTCATACACTACAGGCGCACGCCTATTCCATTATTCAAATAATACCCAAAAATCACGATAATTACAACCAATCAAATATTATAGGGCGATCGCTTACGACACCAACCGCAAGTTCTAGATCCCCGACTTCTTCTTCCAGTTTTTAGAGTTAATGACAGCTTCAATTAAGAAGTCGGGGATCTTGGGGTCTTAGAGCGATTGCTTTAGGCACCAGCTTGCGCTAATCACAAGGAAGAAATAAATGCCGCCGGGGCGGGTGCGAGGTAAATTGTCGCTGCTTGATTGAAGTATTTGGTGAACCCGCCCCTACATATTGATTCCTAATTTTCCATTCCCAAACAACAAAGGACAATTCCTAATTAGGGGTGTGCAATTCATACACTACAGGCGCACGCCTATTCCATTATTCAAATAATACCCAAAAATCACGATAATTACAACCAATCAAATATTATAGGGCGATCGCTTACAGGACCAACCGCAAGTTCTAGATCCCCGACTTCTTCTTCCGGTTTTTAGAGTTAATGACAGCTTCAATTAAGAAGTCGGGGATCTTGGGGTCTTGGAGCGATTGCTTTGGAGACCAGCTTGCGCTAATCACAAGGAAGAAATAAATGCCGCCGGGGCGGGTGCGAGGTAAATTGTCGCTAGTTGGTTGAAGTATTTGGTGAACCCACCCCTACATATTGATTCCTAATTTTCCATTCCCAAACAATAAAGGACAATTCCTAATTAGGGGTGCGCAATTCATACACTACAGGCGCACGCCTATTCCATTATTCAAATAATACCCAAAAATCACGATAATTACAACCAATCAAATATTATAGGGCGATCGCTTACAGCACTAACCGCAAGTTTTAGATCCCCGACTTCTTCTTCCGGTTTTTAGAGTTAATGACAGCTTCAATTAAGAAGTCGGGGATCTTGGGGTCTTGGAGCAATTGCTTTGGGCACC
>JAAHGR010000047.1:0-14641 GCA_010672425.1 Symploca sp. SIO2E6 | reverse complement strand
GCGATCGCTTACAGCACTAACCGCAAGTTTTAGATCCCCGACTTCTTCTTCCGGTTTTTAGAGTTAATGACAGCTTCAATTAAGAAGTCGGGGATCTTGGGGTCTTGGAGCAATTGCTTTGGGCACCAGCTTGCGCTAATCACAAGGAAGAAATAAATGCCGCCGGGGCGGGTGCGAGGTAAATTGTCGCTAGTTGGTTGAAGTATTTGGTGAACCCACCCCTACATATTGATTCTTAATTTTCTATTCCCAAACAATAAAGGACAATCCCTAATTAGAGGTGTGTAATTCATATACTATAGGCGCACACCTATTCTATTATTTAAATAATAGCCAAAAATCACGATAATTACAACCAATCAAATATTATAAAGCGATCGCTTACAGCACTAACCGCAAGTTTTAGATCCCCGACTTCTTCTTCCGGTTTTTAGAGTTAATGACAGCTTCAATTAAGAAGTCGGGGATCTTGGGGTCTTGGAGCAATTGCTTTGGGCACCAGCTTGCGCTAATCACAAGGAAGAAATAAATGCCGCCGGGGCGGGTGCGAGGTAAATTGTCGCTAGTTGGTTGAAGTATTTGGTGAACCCACCCCTACATATTGATTCTTAATTTTCTATTCCCAAACAATAAAGGACAATCCCTAATTAGAGGTGTGTAATTCATATACTATAGGCGCACACCTATTCTATTATTTAAATAATAGCCAAAAATCACGATAATTACAACCAATCAAATATTATAAAGCGATCGCTTACAGCACTAACTGCGAGTTCTAGATCCCCGACTTCTTCTTCCGGTTGTTAGAGTTAGTTACAGCTTCAATTAAGAAGTCGGGGATCTTGGGGTCTTAGAGCGATTGCTTTAGGCACCAGCTTGCGCTAATCACAAGGAATAACTAAATGCCGCCGGGGCGGGTGCGAGCTAAATTGTCGCTGCTTGGTTGAAGTATTTGGTGAACCCGCCCCTACATATTGATTCCTAATTTTCCATTCCCAAACAATAAAGGACAATTCCTAATTAGGGGGGGTGTGTAATTCATACAATACAGGCGCACACCTATTCCATTATTCAAATAATAGCCAAAAATCACGATAATTACAACTAATCAAATATTATAAAGCGATCGCTTACAGCATTAACCGCAAGTTCTAGATCCCCGACTTCTTCTTCCGGTTTTTAGAGTTAATGACAGCTTCAATTAAGAAGTCGGGGATCTTGGAGTCTTGGAGCGATTGCTTTGGGCACCAGCTTGCGCTAATCATAAGGAAGAACTAAATGCTGCCGGGGCGGGTGCGAGCTAAATTGTCGCTGCTTAGTTTAAGTATTTGGTGAACCCGCCCCTACATATTGATTCTTAATTTTCCATTCCCAAACAATAAAGGACAATCCCTAATTAGGGGTTTACAATTCATACACTTTTCAGTAGTCCGGAAAGCCCCTATCCTCTTAGGGGAGGGGTTTGGGGAGGGGTCTCCGATTCAACTATCTTGTCCCCTCGTGAGCCCTACCGATCAACCAATAAGTAGTCATTTCTCCTTTACTTTTCACCGCAATTGCACCCCGCTTTTCCAACTTATACTTATCCTGCAACTGCTCATAAGTAGCAGCAGTAACCTGAATCTTCCCTGCTAACCCTTGTGTCTCCATCCGAGAAGCAATATTTACCGTATCTCCCCAGACATCATAGGCAAATTTTTTGATGCCGAGTACTGCTGCTACCACCGGTCCTCCAGTGTTAATACCGATCCTCAGAACCAGAGGTTGTCCATTAGGCCAGGTAAATTGTGCGATCGCTTGTTGCATGTCCAGAGCCATTTCCGCGATCGCTGCGGCATGATCTGGGCGCACTAAGGGCACTCCCCCTGCCACAAAATAGGCATCCCCAATAGTTCTAATTTTTTCCACACCGTGCTGCTGTGCTAGCTGGTCGAAGGTAGAAAATACTTGATTTAATAAATTGACTACTTCTGTAGGAGGCATCGAGCTAGAATTAGCAGCAAACTCAACTATATCACTAAACAGAAATGAAGCTTCATCATATTGCTTGGGAATAGCTCTCTGATGTTGCTTCAACTCCTCGACGATCGCTGCAGGTAAAGTATTTAATAATAAATTTTCTGATTTTTTCTGTTCTTGTCGCAGGGCATTATTCAGCGCCTGGATACTCAGATGATTAGCAACACGGGCTAGAACCTCTTCTCTCTGAAATGGTTTTGTGATATAATCTACACCACCAACATGAAAGGCTTTAACCTTATCCAAAACTTCATCAAGAGCACTAATAAAAATTATAGGGATTTGTTTAGTTTGGTCATTGGATTTCAGCTTTTCGCAGACTTCATAACCATTCATCTGGGGCATTTTGATGTCGAGTAAAATGAGATCTGGTGGTGCTGCTTGTGCTGATCTGATTGCTAGTTGACCATTCAGCGCCTTACCGACTTCATACCCTTGCTCCGTTAGGAGCGTTGATAACAGACGCAAGTTATTGGGTGTATCATCAACGACGAGAATATTCGCTGTTGGGGATTTAGTTGGATTGCAATTCATGCTGTAATCTGAACTCGTTGAATGAACTCTATGACTTGATCAAAAAGAAAATTATCTGCCCAATTACTCAAAGTATTCGCTAGAGGGGAATGAATTTCAGGAATTTGTTCAACAAGCTGAATAATTTCGTGATCTAGGCATTTAATCGCTGCCTGATTGAGATTTTCCCGCCACTCCCTTGGCATACTAGATAAGTGACTATCAAGAGATGGGTCAATCGTAGTCATTACCTCTCCTGAGATTTCTTGATCTTTTTTCTTGGCTACTGAATCTTGGTAGAGATAGCGCACTCCTAAATGTTGAGCTATTTTTTCCCACAGCACTTGTTCTGGGAATGGCTTACTCAGAAAATCATCACAACCTGCTGACAAAACAGCAGTTTGCTCCTCTTCAAAGACACTAGCAGTCAGGGCAATAATAATGGTATTTGTTGTTTGTTGTTGGTTGTTTGTTGTTTGGGAATTGGGAATTGGGAATTGGGAATTGGGAATATCTTTGTCCTCCTTGTCTTTCCCATCTCCCCATCTCCTCATCCCCGCGTCCCCGCGTCCCCACGTCCCCGCGTCCCCGCATCCCTGCATCTCCCTCTCTTTTGCCTTAATTTGCTCCGTTGCTTGATACCCATTCATCACTGGCATCCGCATATCCATCAAGATGAGGTGTGGTGAGTAACTTGACCAAATTTCAATAGCTTCTTGACCATTTTCGGCTTCACGAACCGAGAAACCTATAAATTTCAAAAGTTCGAGCAAAAATAAACGGCTATCGGGACGATCATCAACCACCAGAATGCGATATTCTGGCTGATTTGGTGCTAAACTAATGATCTTGCCGGTTTGCTGAGATGTTTCAATCTCAGTCGCTTCAGCAAGGGTAACTTGGATATCAAAGGTAAAGGTTGTTCCTTGGTTAGGAGTACTGCTGACAGTAATTTTTCCTCCCATCAGTTGCACAATTGTTTGGCTAATCGCTAAACCTAATCCTGTCCCTTGATTTAATTTACGGCCTGTCTCCGTTTGTCCAAAAGCAGTGAACAATTTGTCCATTTCCTCTGGTGCAATACCGGGACCAGTGTCTTCAACTTCAAAATGGATTGTTGTTGGTTGTTGGTTGTTGGTTGTTTGTTGTTTGTTATTTGGGAATTGGGAATTGGGAATTGGGAATTGCTTCTTTGTCTCCGCGTCTCCGCGTCTCCGCGTCTCCGTGTCTCCGCGTCTACCCATCTCCCCATCTCCCCATTCCCCTTTACTCCCCAATCTCACCCGCAGGATAATACTGCCTTCTTCTGTAAATTTGATGGCATTACCTAGAAGATTAATCAAAATTTCACGCAGCTTACCCTCGTCTGCTTGTATGTATTGGGGAACACCTGGGTAACACTCAAAAATGAATTTTAATCCTTTAGTTACAGCCTTGAATTGTAACATCTGTTTGAGATTTTCCAGGAAGCTGTACAAGTCAAAGCTTTTGTTCTTTAAAGTGCTTCTGCCTGCCTCAATTTTGGACATTTGCAGAATATCGTTGATTAATTCCAACAGATGTTTGCCAGAGAGGTTGATGATACTTAGGTATTGCTGTTGCTCAGTAGATAGTGAGGAATCGTGGACCATCACTTGGGTAAAACCCAAGATGGCATTGAGGGGAGTGCGTAACTCATGACTCATATTGGCCAAAAATTGGCTTTTGGCTCTGTTGGCAGCATCAGCAGCGGTTTTCGCCAGAGCAAACAACTGGGATTGAGCAAGCACTAAAACTCGCATATCTAGTAACCGCCACTGTCCATTTAGTCCTTTAAGGATAATTGGTTCATAAGCCATAGAGTCTGGACGCTGGAGTGCTAGTTCCACTGCTTTGTCGATGGAGCAAGTTACACTCAGTACTAGATACTTTTTCAAAAAGCTTTTGTGATCTATAATCCCTTCAAAATCAGCAATTGCACTCCACATCGCTTGAATCGGCTCTCTCAAGTAAATTTCTAACCCATGGGGACCTCCCTCATAGGGACGAGTTAGCCACTCAAAAAATTGATTCCTGGAGATCATGCCGATAAATTGACTATCGGCACTAATGAGAACTCCTGGTAGTTCTAGCTGCTGCTGAAACTCTTTGGCTACAAACTTACCCAAAGTTGTCAAGCTAACTTGAAAGTCATGACAAGGGAGGTCTGCTAGACTTGAATCAAGAGTGAGCCTATCTAGTTTTTGTACAAGCACAATTAACTTTTGGTAGCTAGGGTGTATTCAATGGTTTGCACCCAAGAGTGTCATTCCTCACCTCCCTACGAGAGTTGAAGAATAGACACCTGTGAAATTGGGGATGAGGAGAACTTCTTGGTTGTGAAAGGGAGGGTTACAACTCTTTCCTTTCTTGCTCGAGTCCCCTTGAGCATTGGTTAATTGATGCGTTTCCCTGACTAATTGCTCAACACAAACACTTCACTGACTTGATGAGTGATGTTGCTGTTGAGGGCAATAGTTACTTCGATTGTAACTCTCTCAAAAGCTAAAGTCAGGGTCATAATTGATGATTTTAGGGGTATTACGCTGACTTACACCTAACTTACCTAACGGGAATTCGTGGTTTGCTGCTACTCACCAAGCTACGCTAACGGAGTTCGGACTTTGCTGCTACGCACCAAGCTATGGGACAATAGTTTATACATTTGAAGAAAATACCATAAAGATGACGCGATCGCCAATAATTATCAAATGACAAATCTATTCATTATTGGAGTTGCGTACTAAATCAGAAGCTAATTGTTGACGGGGATGACGCAATGCCAGCTTACGATTTTCTAAAAGTTCTATGACTTCGTTGGCAATTATTCTAATTAGATCAGGATTACAGCTAGCTAGAAAATCTTCAGAAGAAATAGTTCCTTGAAAAAACTTATTGGATTGCTCTCGGAGTTGCCGAATACCATCAAATCCGATAAAATTGACTACAAAAGCAGTTAAAGGAGAGGTTTTGAGATCATAATTACCACCACTACTTCTTCCTACGTTCAACAAACTACATACTTCTTTTTCAATAGGGTTAGTCGGTTGATATGGTTTAATTAAATTAGGGAAAGAATCTCCTAATCTACCTAGAGAATATCCTGAATCTGGCAATTCTCCCATCATGATTGCCAGAGAGATATCCTGACCTAGACGCAGCGACAGTGCTTCCAGGATCGTGTTTGTTATCAGTTTGCTCTCTAGGTACAGACGTCCTATTTCCAGATTCTTCTTCGCTTGCTCAACTAGACTGTGGTAAGTTTTGTCATCCGGTTCTCCTTGGAAATGTTGAAAAATAGTCTTTGGCTTGAGAAAATTCATAAAGCCTGTCATTTTTTGAATGGCTATTCTATAATCACGAACTGTGTAAGAGCCAGTTTTTTGCAGATTATGGTTAGTTTCCGGTAAGAGATTCCAAGTATTGGCTAAAAAAACTGCTGAGCTTGGATGAGCGAAACTACCGACATCTCGGTTGGTCACCCTTACCGACTGCTTCAGGGTTTGCCTAATTTCTTCATCTGTCAACTGTAGATTAAACTGCTCATTGGTTGACTTCAAGTGCTGGTATAATACTTCGCTAGGAGTTAAACCTGATTCTGAAAGTGGTCTAAAGGGAATCGTAGCTTCGATACAAGCCGTCAGCTGCACAATCAAGCTAGGACTGAAAAAAGACTCCAGAGCCTTAGCGGCAACGACGGCACTCAAGAATTCGTTTTGTCCGGCAAAAGGAGAAAGGACTTGTCCCGGAACAAAACCAAATACTGCTGCCACCATCTCAAAAGTCGAATCATTAGGTAACTCAGCTGTGTCTCGAATAGACAACTTTCCCCCTTCCTCCCTGAAGAAAGGAGCCAGGTAATAGGTGAAGTTAAAATTTATACTGCCATCGACTTGCACATAGACAATATCATGAAATAAACCTGCTAGTATCTCTATGGCATCTGTAGACCCACCAACTTCAAACATGTGTTCGGTTGAATGGAAGCAGCGCCGAGGGCCAGTCATGGTTTGCACAATGAGCTGGGCGATTTTAGCAAGTTGGGTTGGACTAACTTCGACTCCCAGCTGCTCTGTAGCCCAGAGCAGCTTCTCTAAACATTGTTGATGATTCTGATTCTGTTCAAGACTCATGAATATTTTTCTACTTTAACTTTTATTCAACCCTCAGGATAGATAGATGTCTTGGTTGACCATATTCTAGCCTTATAGAGACCTGTGTAATTTTCGGTTAATTTTATAGTGGAAGGAGAGTAGGAGGCAAATTGCTAATTTGCCTACTCCTCAAGGGCTTTCTGGGGTTTTGACACTTTTGCTACATGTATTCCGTACCAACAGCGTGTTATCCTATAAATTTTATGTCGCGTTATCTCAATTTTACAAAGCAGCCATTCAAAGTCATTAGCTTAAACAAGCCGGTGAATCAACAGCGAGGAAAAAAATTCATCAACAAGTTTAGCTTAGTAACTGCCCTCAGCCTTAGTAAATACTTCACTAGGGGATCTCTAATGATAGCTAGTGGACTACTAATCGCCATTTTAGCTCCAACTCAGCCAGTTCGCTCCCAAGCAATTTTTGAGAACCTCACAATTGAACCGGGGTTTTCCCCAGATCCTATGCAGGTAAAGGGCTTTAGCGGCGGTTGTCTACCAATAGGAATAATAATAGAAGAGCAAAGCAATCACAGCCTCAGGGACGATTGTCTACCGACTGATGATCACATTACTGGGATTGCAGAAACTCCAACCGGTCCTTGTGTCGGGTTTTTTGATCAACAACCTGATCATATAGTGGAGTTGACGACTTTTTTCGACTATCTGAGCTTGAAAGTAAAAAGTCCAGGGGATACCACCCTAGCCATTACTGGCCCTGGTGGCACTTGGTGTAGTGATGACTCTCAGGACAAAAATCCTGTTGTTGCGGGTCAGTGGCTACCGGGAATTTACCGAATCTGGGTAGGTTCTTATGAACGAAACCAATATTACCCTTATATTATACAATTAAGCCAAGTTAAGCCATGAATGGGGAATGGGGAATTGGGAATGGGGAATTGGGAATTGGGGGATTGACTCTGGTACATCTGTAGGGAGGAGTTTAGCACAAGTTTTCACCAATGCTAACATCTACCACCTAACACCTAATTAAAGGGAATTTTGACTGTAAAGGTTGTACCTACATTTACCTCACTATCTACCGTAATCTTCCCGTTGTGTAAGTCAATGGAGTTTTTGACAATAGCCAACCCCAGACCATTACCGGAGACATTACCAACATTATTAGCCCGATAGAAAGAATCAAATAGATGTGGTTGAGCTTCTTGAGGAATGCCAATTCCTTGGTCTTTAATCTGGAAAATAGCCTCCCCATCCTGACAAGTTAGTTCAAAATTAATTGGGCTTTTTTGTGGTGAGTACTTGATGGCATTCGAGAGGAGATTATTGAAAATATGTTTGAGTAATTTTTCATCCATATAAGCTTCAGAACATTGATATTTTATAGGAGCATTGATATCAATTTCACTAAATATAATTTCATGCCTATAATTATTACCAAGTCGTACATCCTCTACTAAGGTGCGGCAGAATTGAATCAAATCCATTTTTATAGGATGAAAACCCAATTTTCCTGCTTCTACTTTCCCAATTAAGAGCACGTCGTCCAATAACTGGGTCATATGTTTCACTGAAGATTGAATGCGCCCAAAATAAACAATTTTCTTTTCCTCACTCCATTTATCCTTGTAGTGTTGCAGCAGTTCACTAGAACTGAGGATAGTAGTTAAAGGAGTTCGGAACTCGTGAGAAGTCATGCAAACAAAGCGAGATTTGAGTTCGTTGAGTTCCTTTTCCTTTTGTAAGGTTTTGCGTAGTTCTTGTTCTGCCTGCTTGCGTTCAGTGATGTCCCGCACAATCGCCATGACTTCATTAATTTCACTGACCACAATTCGGGCCTCCCAGCTGTATATCTTACCATTTCGAGGAAACTGATACTCAAAGATTTGGATGTTACCAGTTTGTAGGGCTTCTTTGACAGACTGGAGAATTGGCTGCGCCACTTCGGCAGGCAGAACCTCATCTACTTTTTTACCAAGGAAGTCATTAGGTGAGCTAAATAGATCACTATCTTTTGCTGCTTTGTAATTCACAAAAGTACCATCTCGGCTAATACGATACATGACATCTGGTATCGCGTTCAGTAAGGCGCGATTAGTGGCAGCACTGATGCGGACTGCCTCTTCCATCCACTTGCGCTGGGTAATATCAATACCGATAAATACAGCGGCTTGGTTGTGATTGTATTTTTGGGCAACCACCAGATAAGTATGCTTATAGCCATCAAGTTCCATCTCAAATTCTATTGAGGTATGGGTCTGGGGAAGAGCAAAAAACTGGCGTCCATATTCAGCAAATTCATAACTGCTCTTGAGAAAGCCAATTTTTTGACCAGCAAATTCCTCTGGGGCTATTTTGAAGAGGGTTGCTAACTTCTGATTAACTCCTAAATATTGAAAATCTGAGTTAATCCAAGAAACATATCCAGGAACAGCGTCTAAGACAGCCTTTAATTGATCCCTAGCTTCTGCTAGTTCTTTCTCTGTCTTTTGGCGCTTGGCAATCTCCGGCTGCAATTGTTGGTTGATTTGCTTTAATTCAGCTGCCCACTCCTCAAATCTGACTTTCAGGAGATGATGAGCCCTTTGTAGTTCTGATTGTGCCCATTTACGTGCAGCAAGTTCACTATGGTACTGCTCGAAAAGGGTAAATTGTTTAGTAGCGAGGGCTACTTGGATAGCTAATTGCTCTAGCAAATCAATTTCTGACGAGTGCCACTGTCGAGGAGCTGAACATTGTTGGGCAATTAGCAATCCCAACAACTGCTCTCCTTGTACAATGGGAACTGCTAAATTAGCTCTAACCTGCAACTGTGCCAATAGCTCCACCTGAGAGGAACTGATGTCTGCGGTGTAAATATCGTCTATAACGTCAATGCAACCAGTGGTATATGGTTCAACCCAAATTCTCTGCTTACTGGAGTCAGATTCGAGCTCTTCTGTGATTAGTTTCCAACCAGCATCCACAGACTCAGCGGCAATTACACCATTTCCCTGAGACTCCAAGCGATAAATCATGACGCGATCGCTCTTGAGATATTGCCGTGCTTGTTCTACTGTAGTATTAAAAATTTCTTCTAAGTCCAGAGAGCGATGAATCAGCTGGACAACTTTTCCTAACAGATGCTCTCTAGTTGCCTGGTCTTGGACTCGGTTAGTGCAAACTACTAATTCTTCTTCTTGTTCACCCCTACAGTTGTGTAAAAGTTCTACTTTCTGATAAGGAGTTACCTTCGTCGATAGTACTTGAGCTTCGGGAGCCTCCTTGTCCTCCCTATCGATTAGTTTTGCAGGAAACTTCGTCTGATTCTGTAAAGAGGTGATTAATTGCCTCAATTCCTGAAATTCTTGTCCTAACACCTGCATCAGATGCTCAGATGATACGAGTCCCATTAGTTGACTCCTATCATCCAAAATCGGTAAGTAGCGAAGGCGATGTTTCTCCAGCAGCTTGACTACAGTAAAAATATCCCGAAAATCTGATGCCTTCAGGGTAATCACATCCCGTGTCACTACTGAACCTGCTTGAACTTCCTCCAGATTCATCCCCATAGCCACAAATTTGATCACATCCCACTCAGTTAATAAACCAAGCAGTTTCTCTCCTTCCATGACTAAGACACAACTGTCTCGCGCCTTATCCTTAGAAAGGATTTCTGATGATTGATGATCATCAAGACTGTCCGGCAGAACTTTTTGCGGCTGAGGGTCAATCTGCTGCACCTGGTTCATCAAATTGACAACTTCTATCAAAGGAGTTTCCGGTACAACAGTCAGAGGATGAGGATCAATCGTAGCCTCTAGGGCTGCCAAGGAAATGGGTAAATCTTGGGGTAGCATAATGAACTAGTGTTCTGTAGTTGGTTGAATCGCTCTAGCTTTGACATCTTCACGTTAGTTAGGATTGGTGGGTACAAAGCACCGTCGTTATACTTCAAAGGCTGATGTAGTAATGGGATCACAGCCAATCCTTCTGTATTAAGATACCTGGGTAGTGCAACATTTAAAGTCCACATCTCCAGAGTGATACGACTTTACTAGCTGGTTATAGCTAGATTTGATTCTACTACGTTCTTCCGAGATTTTTGTGCAGACTGAGCAGCGATCACTTGGTAATGGTCTTTTTTTTGAACTGGGAACCTAGTTCAGAAAACAAGAGATTTGAGAGTCCCCGACAGATACGGTAGCATCTGTTCTGAATGTAAGAAAACTCCCTGCTCCGAAGTTGCCTGTCGTCTGTGGCCTATTGCCTTGTTTCTCGAGAGTACTAGTGCAGTGCGGCGGCAATAACCTACCGATAACAATATAGCAATCCTCCCGAGGATGTAACAAGTGCTCGGCTTGAAACCCATGTATAGCCAGGATCTAGTTTGGAGAACATGGTCACGACTTTGTACTAGTTGGTTACTCAGCCAGAGCTTACTTCCTGCTTCCTACAGAACCATCGGCGGTACTCTAGCCATCAAGACCTGCTGAAAACACTGTGATCAATTCCATCATATCTGTAACCAGCTCTTGCTCAAAATTTGACCAGAGAGATTTTAGATTTTAGATTTTAGATTTTAGATTGAAGAATTAAAATGGTCACAAGCCCCTAAATTTATTTATGGAATAAATCTAAAAAACTTGTCTATACAAGACCAGAGAATATCAAATCATCAGTTCTTCTTCCAGTAAATTTAGAGCAATGAGAAAGTTTATTGCAGCATCTTTGGCGCTTGGAAGAGTGAAAAAATCGGAAAAATGACAGCCACCAATACCACCGAAACTAGTAAGGCTAGTTTCGCAACAGTGGTAAAGACCAAGACGCAGAAAACCGAGAGAGTTTTTTGAAGGACAGTTGTTTGCATCGAGTAAGGTTGCTCACGATAAGAAAGTTGCATAACTGGTTATTCCTAGCAAAGCTTATATCTTTATAGTGTCAAAAAATCAGAGATATTTAATTGATCTCAAACGAGAACAACTGTGATATTTTGATACTTGCTTATGTGACTTAAGTCAAATTATTGTGTGACTTAAATCAAGGTATTAGGTGACGTTTTTCACAAAAATAACGTTAATCTTGGAGGATGAAAGAGTATACTCTTCCTAAGTATGGCAGCGATCGCTACAGCAGTTGTGCCCCAACAAGGAAGCATCGCAATACTACTCGGTAATCGCTCATTATTTCTCCTCACACTTCCCACACTCGCCACACTCACGACACCCCCCACACTCTCTTAACTGAGCAGTATTGGCTTGAGCTCTGGGAAAGAAACCCAGCAATTGAAAGTGCCGAATGTAGTGTACAATATTCTCCTGATGGAGACATGTAGGTTGTTGTATTTTTGACGTACTGCCCAAGAAAGCGATCGCGTTAGGATTATATTCCTCTTCTCCTACCATTTGGGTATACACTTGCTATTGGAAGTGATTCGGTTAATTTCTGCTCGTCGCGTAACTCGACAGGAGATAAAAGCTTATGAGGAAGGAATATGATTTTTCCAAAGGAAAGCGTGGTGCAGTAATTCCATCGAAGGGGAAAACACGCATCACTATTTATTTAGACGATGATATTTTAGCGCATTTTCGAGAACGTGCTGAATCCGCAGGACTTGGTTATCAGACATTAATTAATGAGGTGTTGAAAGCTCATCTCAAAACCCCATCTGAGCAACCTTTAACCGCAGGTGAGCTTCGTCGTATTCTACGTGAAGAGTTATTAGAGGTATCGAAGACTCAGCTATAATTATGGACTTATAAGTGATATCCTTATATTAAGGCTGTAGGTTGGGTGAAGCGTTGTCAAACCTTTGATCAAAAAGTTTTCACTATTGAAACTTGGAGTTACCAGAGTTATGTCTCGTTATATCAAACATATTGAAGCTGAAGGAGTTCTCGGGCGTTTTGATATTGATCAAGAATTTCAGGAAGGCGTAAACGTTCTTTTCGGCAAGAATGGGACTGGGAAAACAACATTACTCCATATACTAGCCAACTTGCTCAACGGTGATTACAAGCGATTTGCTTTCACTGAGTTCAAGACAATTAGAGTTCAGCTGAGTGATGAAACTAATATTTTTATCTCAAAACATAAAAATGAAAAAGACAGCCATCTTAATGTTAAGATAGATGACAAAAATGTTGCAGAAAATCTTTCAATAAACGAGATCTGTGAGCAGGAGGAAGCTAGAGAAGACAGGGTTGCATTACCAAGTATTACCCGAAAGCGAATGGTGGTACAAAAATTGCGAGAATATGAAGAGATTGAGCCTATTCTCCCGGTAGCTTACTTCCCTGCTTTCAGAACCATGATTGAGGCATGGGCTTCAGCAGAAGATAAATTAAAAAATCCCAAAGAGATACAGGTTCTAAACACAAATTTTGCGCGTCAATTATTTGGCTCTTTTGTACCGAGTCTCAATTATCCTTCTCCCATTGAAATAGAACGGGAACTCAGTGATGAAATTGATGAGGCACTGCTTAACATAGCAAATGCTGACAGAGAACATTTTGGAGAATTATTTACTAGCATATTTCATGTCTTGTCTAAAGATACTCATTCATCCGAGTCTAATTCTTTAAAGGAGGCTGGATCTGAGGTAATTCTTGAAGAAATAACTTCTCTAGTTAAAAAGCTTGAAAATTATCCGTTGAAAGCGGCTCCTACAATTACACAGCTTCGCAGTTCCGTGTCTTCCTTCCAACTAGATGAACAATCAAAAAGGATTGCTGAGCGAGTACTGTATATCTATCGAAAAGCTCTTCAAGAGGTTGTTTCAGTTCAGGATACTTCATTTAAGAGGATTAAAACTTATCTAAACTCGATAAACTCATTCTTAGAAGGTAAAAGCATAGCAATTAATTTAGCAGCATCTAAATTGAGAGGACAAAAATCAGTAGAAATAAGGTTTGAATCAGGATATCCAAAAAGAATTCCTGGTATTGGTCGTGCCTTATCGTCCGGAGAACGTCAAATAGTAACCCTGATTTATGCTGCAACTCATATGAGCAAGCAAAAAATAGTATTGATTGATGAACCAGAAATTTCTCTTCACGTCGCTTGGCAAAGACATCTTCTGCAAAAGATGTCAGACCAACTTGGAGAGCGGCAAATTATAGTTTGTACCCACTCACCTGTAATTGGAGCCGATTATGAAGATCGAGTAGTTATTTTTGAGCCAAAAATTACCTATTCGTCTGAAAATATTACCTACAGTGATCTTCTTGAAGAAGATTGCGCCTGATCCCGATCTTGTAGGTTGGGCTCTTGGAAAGAAACCCAGCAATTGAGATTGCCGAATGTGGTGTACAATATTCTCTTGATGGAAACATTTGGGTTACTGTATCTGTTCACAAGCATTTCTATCTCAAAAATAGGTTTGTTAAACCTACGCTCACTTTTCAACTAGGAGTATGAAAAAATGGATCAGATTGTAGATAAAATTGCGGCATTAGGAGTACCTGGTCTAGTTCTCCTAGTTGCGATGGCTGTTACTGGTTGGGCTGGTGCAGCAGCAATTACAACAGCTTTGGCTATGCTGGGTGGTCCTTTTGGTATGCTAGGAGGGATTGCTGTACTTGGAATTCTAGGATTGATATCTAAGGGATTAGCAGAATATGGATTTGAAAAAATATTTCAGGCAGTTGTAGATGAACTTCGTAAGAAAGGAAAATCTAAGTCAGATATTGAAAGAGAAGTTACTTCATATCCTATTTCACGAGATCTCAAGTTGAAAATAAAAGATTATCTGCATGAGCTTGATTAGACAATGAGTAAGCATTTTGAAAACTTTGCTCGTAAGCTAGCCCAAGATGCCTTCAGAAGAACAGGTGAATTGATAATTGATGTATCCCACGACCAAATTCCTCTTCTAAAACCTGCTCTTGAAGAATTGCAAAATGGTGCTCGTCGCTATCCCAAGTCAAAAACTTCTCAGAAGGAGAGAGCTATACGTGATCGTTTGGCAGCGCAAATTCCTGGTAGTCGAACTGAAGTACC
>JAAHGR010000469.1 GCA_010672425.1 Symploca sp. SIO2E6 | reverse complement strand
TGGTTGTTGGTTGTTGGTTGTTGGTTGTTGGTTGTTGGTTGTTGGTTGTTGGTTGTTGGTTGTTGGTTGTTGGTTGTTGGTTGTTGGTTGTTGGTTGTTGGTTGTTTGTTGTTGGTTGTTTGTTGTTGGTTGTTTGTTGTTGGTTGTTTGTTGTTGGTTGTTTGTTGTTGGTTGTTTGTAGCTAAACTCGCCCGGGCCAATTTACTTTTCTTTTTTTACACTTATCTACTTCGGTACTGCCCACTCTATAGTTCCCTACCCTAATATTCTACAAATCAATGACCCTAAACCTAGCCCGAGAAAGGCAGTTCCCATCATAATTAACAATGTGTGCCATTGATTAAACGACTTTCGTAACTCTTCTTTCGCCAATCGTACACTATGGTTGACCCCAAGTACAGATGCTGCTGCGGCTGAAGCTGCTGCTATAGACTTGATGACACTTACTTCCTCTGTTTGAGTCCCAGTTAAAGCTACAGCTACGGCCACAGCCAAAATGATCGCCGTTGCTGCTATTTTAGCTACATACTCATCCACAAACTCCTCTAAAGCCTCAGTTCCATTAGCAGCCCACATTCCAGCAAAAGCTCCAGCTAGGGTGACCGCGATCGCTCCTACTCCAGCTAGTATCCCAGCAAAGGTAGCCGAAACCTTAGTCCAAGCTAAAGCCATCACGATCGCTACACCGATAACCGCTGCTATTGACTTGAGACCGTGCCAAGCTTTAGCCAAAACCACAGCAGCTGCTCCCACGCCACTCCAAGCTACCACCACGGCTAAAGCGATCGAGCCAGCCCAAAATTTAGCTAAAATTACCGCTACGGAACCGGCAGCGGCAGCGGCTAAAGTTACAGCGGCTAATTCACCACTGATACCAGCACCTAAAACTCCTGTAACTACCACCCAAGATGGAGCCGAAGACAGGATCAAGAGCAGACTGGTTAAGGTGTAGATGCTCAAGACTCCTGCTAGCCACCACCCAGGAATTATTTTAGCTTGCGGTTGGGTCGAAACCGCCTTGGTGCGATTCACCTCCTCCAGCAACCTCAACCATGCCTCCATTGACTGAGGACGGTTTTGTGCTTCCAATTTCATGCCTTTGAGAATGGCTCGATTCAATTGATCGCTCAGATTTTGATTATGCTGCTGGGGTGGTATTAACGGGACGTTATGCAGCTTTTGCTCTAAAGAAGACGTTGGCACTTGACCAGTTACCGCATAGTACAAAGAAGCAGCTAGAGTGTAGATGTCTACAGTTGGTTTGCGAGAGTTATGCTCGCCAGATATTTGCTCATAAGGGGCAAATGTTTTATTGGCAAAGATCTTGGAACTTTTTTGAGAGGAAGTAGTTTCTCCCGCAATGCCAAAATCAATGAGAACTGCTCTGCCGTTGCTTTGTAACAGGATATTGTTCGGATGGGCGTCTCGATGCACCAATCCGGCTTGATGCACCACCGTCAAAGCACTCCCGATTTGCAGGATATACTCCACTGCCTCGCTTTCTGATAATGCCTTGCGACGCTGGACTAAATCAAATAAGCTTTCTCCTTCAATAAAATCCATTACCAGGCAAGGTAATCCATTTTCCCGAAAGAGGTTGCTAACTCGC
The DNA here is from genome assembly GCA_010672425.1 of Symploca sp. SIO2E6. Lineage (GTDB taxonomy): Bacteria > Cyanobacteriota > Cyanobacteriia > Cyanobacteriales > Coleofasciculaceae > Caldora. Next base: position 4,840 of record JAAHGR010000469.1, on the reverse strand, counting down.
ACAATAGAGGGATGAGGGTTAACAGATAACATAGCAACCCTTTGCCCTTCGTTGATAAATCGTTGCACATAATTCGGATATTCTGGGTCGTTCTGTAGACTCTCATTGAGTGTCTTAATCACCACTTGCTGATGCAGAGGCACGTACAAGGCTTTGTAGGTAATCCCAAAACCCCCTTCTCCCAATTTATGTTTGATGATATACTTACCACCCTGCAACGGCTCTCCTGCTACCCAAACCATCGCTCATAATTACGATACATTTGGATTAATTGTGGCATATAGCGTTTCCATCTGGCTCATCAACAGGTCTTAGGTCTGTAAAAAGGAATAGGGAACGAGGAACTTCGGAACGGGGAAATGAGTAGTATTAGCCCTAATCTTTCTCTCTTCCTAAGTTAAGGTACAATAAAAACGTATCTCTCAATGGTATGAAAGGAGGGAAGAAAGATGAAAGAACAGACATTTAAACTCGATGAGTTTACTATCAGTTTTCTTGAACGCTGTCAAGAATATGGATTTCAAGACGTCAACCAAGTAGTCAGGCCATAAATAAACTTAGGGGCTTGAGGATTAGAAGATTGAATATCTTAGATTTATTCCATAAATAAATTTAGGGGCTTGTGACCGTTTTATTCTTCAATCTAAAATCTAAAATCTAAAATCTAAAATCTAAAATCTAAAATCTAAAATCTAAAATCTAAAATCTAAACCAATCGCAATCTAGGAAATTTGACCCGAATATTGGGAGCAAAACCTGTCAAGAAGGCATCCTTCGGGTTAACGTAACCAACCGCGAGGTTATCGCTAGGGCGGGTTTTGTGCGAAAGTTATCGATAAATGCGATAAGGGTTACGCTAAACCCGCCCCTACAAATGTAACGTAACCAACCGCCAGGTTATTACTCTTGAGAAACTATTTTAGATTTTAGATTTTAGATTTTAGATTTATTTAGATTTTGGATTAAAGAATTGAATCAACACAAGCCTAAGGCTCCGAGAGGAGGAAGGATGCGGGAAATAGTGTTTCTCTTATTCAATTTGGGGCGCGAAGCGCTCCGAGGCGAGCTCTTGAGAAACTATTTTAGATTTTAGATTTTAGATTTTAGATTTATTTAGATTTTGGATTAAAGAATTGAATCAACACAAGCCTAAGGCTCCGAGAGGAGGAAGGATGCGGGAAATAGTGTTTCTCTTATTCAATTGGGGGCGCGAAGCGCTCCGAGGCGAGCTCTTGAGAAAATAGAAATAGCAACATAATGGCCGAATCCTTTGATATGACTAGTTTCTAACTTCTTTTTAGGCAACGAAAACTCTTCTTCCTCCTGCCTCGGAGCCTCCTGCCTCCTGCCTTAAGAAAGCTCATTACTTATTCAGCAAACCCCAAGTATCCCCTTGGTGTAATCATCCAATCCCCATAGATAGCAGTGCTTTGATTCCCAATCAGTACAGTGGTGAGCATGTCAATGGGTATATCTAACATTTTGTCAAGAGTCGTCAGGGTAATTTGTTCGTCTTCTCGATAGGCACAACGCACGATCGCGACGGGAGTTTGGGGATGACGATATTTCAGGAAGGTAGCTTGAGCGATCGCAATTTGTTGGGTGCGGCTGCGCGATCGCGGATTATATAAAGCAGTGACAAAATCAGCTTGAGCCGCAGCTTCCAAGCGCTGGGCAATCACTTCCCAGGGGGTCAACAGATCACTCAAACTAATCGCACAGAAGTCATGCATTAGGGGTACACCGACCCGGGAAGCTGCTGCTTGTAAGGCGGTAATCCCAGGGAAGAGCTGTACTCCAGGAATCTTACCATCCCAATCCCTAACCCGAAGTTCCTCTAGCACTAAACCTGCCATACCATAAATACCGCAATCCCCAGAGGAGATCACTGCTACTGTTAAACCCCATTGTGCCAGTTCAATAGCTCTGTTTGCCCGTTGCCGTTCCTGGGTAATTGGTAGTGCTTCGATGATTTGTCCGGGGCGCCGTAAGGAACTAATCAAGTCTAGATATAGAGAGTAACCAATCACCGCATCCGCTTGGACAACAGCAGTTTTGGCTGCTAGAGTCATTTGCTCCAATTGTCCTGGTCCCGTACCGATGAGGAACAACTGTCCAGTACGTCCAGTATATTCTACTTCTGCTTGGGCAATGGCTACGGTTACTGCTCCTGGTTGAGTTGCGGATTTGAAGATTTGTTTTGGTACTAGTAGTCCACCCATTTGATTTTGATGGGTTGTTCTTTCTCCGCGTCTCCGTGTCCCCGCGTCTCCGTGTCCTTGGTAAACAGGAGTTGAGGGGGATAAACTGGCACAAATGGCTGTGGCTTCAGCAACACTGGGAGTGCCAACTTCCGCTGCCACGATGGTTGAGGGAGTTGGTACTTTAACAGAGTTCAGCATTTGAGCAGGGAAAGTTCGTAAAGGGAAATGGCGCTGCTCACAAAATTCCAGCAGTCCCACTTCATCGGCTTTGAGGTCAATCGTAGCAATTCCCGCGATCGCTAATTCTGCTAACTGATAATCTTGACAAGTCTGTTGAATTGCCTGTTCTATTAGTTGCTTTGAGGTTCCCCGTTCACAACCAATACCTACCCACAGCACCCGTGGATGCCATTGTACCTCCGGGATGTTTGGTGTTTCACCTGATTGTAGCTTCGGACTAATCCAAATTCTAGCTTTAGGGCCTGTTGTCAAACTGTCGGAGGGCAAAGTATTGGGACTGTATAACTTGGGTTTCACTGATAAATTATCGCCCAAATGCTTTGTCCCTACACCCCCCATCTCCGTGTCTCCCCCAAAAACAAAGGGATGGCTTGCGGGAAGCTGACTTTGCCACAAGCAAGAACCTGCTTCTTGAATTACCTGTACCTTTTCCCCACAGGCAACTGCTGCGCTTACCTTTGTCCAATCTCCTGCACCCCGACACCAGCCAAAGGGAACACCTAAAACATCAATCCCCGGTAACCCCAAATCTGCTACTGCTCCAGTTATAATTGCTGTTGCTCCCAATTGCTGAGCAATTAACTGGGCCAATTGGTCAGCACCACCTTGATGACCACTAGATAAACTGATCACAAAACGACCAGCTTGGTCTACTACTACTACTGCCGGATCGCAGGATTTATCTTGAAGTAGGGGAGCAATTAACCTTACCACGGCTCCCGTTGCCAGACAGAAGACAAAGGCACGGTGATTAGGCCAGAGGGAGGCAATGTGGTTTTTAAGAGAACCAGTATAGACTTGGGTATTTTCCCAATTATTTATTTTCTCCGCGTCTCCGTGTCCCCGCGTCCCCGCGTCTGGCTCAACTACTATCTTTGAACGCAACTGTGTATTAGTTAGAGACTCTGGCACCCACAGGGTTGCACCAACAGTTTGACCCAGAGGTTGTAACCTTTGGGCAGCAGTGGGAGTAGTTGCGATCGCGGCTAATGGCTGAAAATCTTGAAATAGCTTACTCATAATCAATAGTTGACAACTTGCTCAACTCAACCCCTGGATGATATGGGAATTTCCAGATAACAATTAAAGAGTTTATGTTAAGCTTAGACGCACATTCATTGCACTTTTTCAAACCCTCTCGATATAAGCACTCAAAAACACCAGTTGATTAACCATCTGTTCCGCTGGAATTGTAGCAATTAACTTGAGCACTCCTCTTAATTGTTGGCCAATGGAATAACGTTGTTGCTGGAGTAGAACAATACCCGCATGGTTGCAGTCTGCTGCTAAAAATTCACTATGCAAGCGGCAGAAATCGCGTCTGTTGTAGCTGTATATAGCACGCCTTTGCTCAGTTGCCCAAATTAGTTGCTCTTCATCAGAATAGCTTTGTCTATTAACCTCAGTAACGGTAACTACATCTAAACCTGCATTGCGGAACGCTGCTATCAGGGATTTTTCAACACTATCCTCATCCAAATAAAAACGAATTTGGCCCACTACAGCTTCGCCCCATATTCAGCTTCTAAACGGTCATACTCTTCAATATCCGACCTAATCTCTGTATCGATCACTTCCTTATTAGCATAGTAATATGCTAGCGCCGAATAGATCTGTGCTAAGGTTAGTTGGGGTCTTTCATCAATAATCTCTTCTGGCTTTCTGCCTGCATTAAAGTCAATCACAATATTGTGAACCGTAATTCTGTGTCCGTCAATTCGCGGACGACCACCACAGATTCCTGGTGTACGGACAATTAAAGTGCTAATGTCAGTGAGGGTTTGCATGGTATATTTGCTCGCGTCTTGCTTTAATCGTAACTCGCTGACCTATCATACCAAATCCGGGTTAAACATCCCTTTTTTTAGGCAATCTGCGATTCATTGCCAGAATCTTGTTGTCTCGACTCCCTAAATCTCAATAAGCGATCGCAGATCTTGTAAGTTGGGTTAAGGGTTCTTTCAAATTTTCTTCCTCTGTGTCCTCTGTGCCTTTGTGGTTCATTTCCCATCCTATACGAAATTACAGCGCTTCCCGCTGCAATGAGGTACACCTGAATCAGTTGTCAAGATTGGATAGATTTTTTCCTAGTCGTTGTTACTGTACCTCGTAACAGCGGGAAGTCCTGTATCATGCCAAATCCGCTTTATTTAAAGATTCAAGTCGCGACAGCCATCTATTGACAAGCCAAGCATCTAATTCCGTTGTATTGAGCCTTTTAAATTGAGACTCTTTACCCTCTCGATCCACTGCAATAACATCTTCAGGCCTGACGGGGTGACAATAATAGCTGAACCTCCTGTATATCAAGGCTTTCAGCAAGCACCGATAGCCGAAAAAATAGGCGTATTTTTCTCATGATCGGGTTTTTCTAACCGATGAAGCCTCCCCAAAGC
>JAAHGR010000468.1 GCA_010672425.1 Symploca sp. SIO2E6 | reverse complement strand
AAAGTCAACCAGGTTCTAGATCCCCGACTTCTTCTGCCGGTTGCTCTTTATTAATCACCTTCTTCAATCAAGAAGTCGGGGATCTTGAGTGTTGGGTCTCGTTGCCTCGACCCAACCTACAGTTTTAGGTAGGTCACGGCACTACACCATATTTTAATTATATAGCAGTGATCTGTACCTTTTATTTTCTCCACACTCCACACGATCGTGCGATCGCATGATCTTGGAAGAAATCCCCAATTCCCAATTCCCAATCCTCAATTCCCAATCCCCAATTCCCAATTCCCAATTCCCAATTCCCAATTCCCAATTCCCAATTTCCCATTCCCAATTTCCCATTCCCAATTCCCAATCCCCAATTCCCAATTCCCAATTCCCAATTCCCAATTCTCAATTCCCAATTCTTGCCAGACGTTGTGCCTCGAACAACTCTTTAATACCCTTTTGAGCCACCTGTAAGATCTGATTTAGCTGCTGATAACTAAAACTTCCCTCTTCAGCCGTTCCCTGAATTTCAATTATCTCCATCTGGTCATTCATGACAATATTGCAGTCCACCTGAGCCGCCACATCTTCGATGTAGTTCAAATCCAAATAGGGCTCCCCTGCTAATAATCCCACAGAAACAGCAGCAATTTGGTGACGTAGAGGCGATTGCATCAATTTACCAGTTTTTACCAATTTATCTAGGGCATCGGCAAGGGCAACATATCCTCCCGTAATTGAGGCAGTGCGAGTTCCGGCATCTGCTTGTAAAACATCAGCATCGACAGTTAAAGTTATCTCCCCCAAAGCTTTAAGATCTAAAGCAGCTCTCAAACTGCGTCCAATCAAACGCTGTATCTCCTGAGTACGTCCCGAAAGCTTGAGAAACTCCCGTTTTTGCCGTTCAGGTGTCGCTCCTGGCAGCATTCTATACTCAGCAGTTAACCAACCACTGCCAGTATCTTGGAGAAATTTAGGCACGCCTTCTTGTACTGTCACAGTACAAAGCACCTCAGTGTCACCACATTTAACTAACACTGAACCAGGAGCAAAGCGAGTAAATTTCCGCTCAAAGCTAATAGGACGTAATTGATCAGGTTTTCGGTTATCCGGACGTTGCATGTTTGTTAAATTGTTGAACTGTTCAATTGCCAATTTTCAATTCTCAATTCTCAATTCTCCATTTTCTCTAAAATCTCTTGATTTACCTCCTCTGGTGACTGGTTGCCGTTGATGGTCAGTAGCCGGTGGCGATATCCGTAGTATTCTAGGATGGGAATGGTACGCTCATGGAACAAATCAATACGGCGCTGTACAATATCTGGGTGATAGTCTGGCGGGGAATTGGTCTGAGGGATTTGACTACCTAGATTGGTTAATTTCCCAATACAGCGATCGCTCATTATCGATTCTGCTACCTCCAAATAAATTGCCCAGTCGAGTTTTTGCTGCAACTCATCCAATAAAAAATCTAACTCTTCTGCTTGGAATGCAGTACGAGGATAACCTTCTAACAACCAACCCTTTGCAGTATCAGATGCCACAAGACGCTCTCGCATAAATTCGATGAGCAGCATATCCGGCACTAACTCTCCTTGCTCCACATAGGGCTGCACCTGAAGTCCTAAATCGGATTGGGAAGCGATCGCCTCTCGTAATATATCACCAGTCGAGACTAAAGGGATATTCTGCTGCTGGCACAATTTTTTTGCTTGTGTGCTTTTCCCTGCACCTGGACCTCCTAGAATTACTAGTTTCACAATGACCAAACTCCTACCTACTTTATTTAGCACCTCAGCATTTAGCCTTAAGCTGTCAGCTTTTTAGCTGAAGGCTAATAGCTAATAGCTAATCTCCCGCACAACCGGTATTGTCATGATTTTCCACAGCAATAAAGTAACTTCTGATACAAAAATTATCAATTTTAGCAGATCTTTAATTTCCTCTACACCTTACCCCTATACTACTCGGTAATCGCTCCACTTCTTCTCTCGCAGCTCCTTGAGGCTCCCTCAATTTCCTAAATAGATGTAGCGTTAGATGAAGTAGGCAACTAAAAAAATACGCTATATATATATAGGTCAGAGCTCAATTCTCAAGTCTCAATTCTCAATTTATGGTTTCCCAGTTAGAAGCTCCCAGCCTTGATTCTCCTCGTCAGTTGACTTATCGTGTTGAAGGACTAGTACAAGTATTTACCAGCTCCCAGCGGAGCTTTTTTACCAGCGTTATTGCTCAAGCTCTCAGAATTGCTGGACAAGGAACGGATGTACTAGTGATACAGTTCCTCAAAGGGGGAATTGGACAAGGTTATAACCACCCCATTCGTCTAGGACAGCACCTAGATTGGATTCGCTGTGACCTCCCCCGTTATATCGACACACCAGAGTTGGATGAAGCAGAATCTCAAGCTTTAATGCAGTTGTGGCAATATACTCAAGATATAGTTTACCAGGGAAAATACTCCTTGGTAGTTTTGGATGAACTCAGCTTAGCGATCAATTTTGGTTTAATCCCCCAAGATGAGGTGTTGGCTTTTCTCGGAAAACGCCCTAGTCATATTGATATTATTCTGACAGGACCCAAAATGCCTCAAGCCATTCTTGATGTCGCTGACCAAATTACAGAAATTCGTCGCAGCCATCAACCCTAGTTAGGTGTGTGGAACTGGCATCTTGCCAGTAGGTGGAACTGGCATCTTGCCAGTAGGTGGAACTGGCATCTTGCCAGTAGGTGGAACTGGCATCTTGCCAGTAGGTGGAACTGGCATCTTGCCAGTAGGTGGAACTGGCATCTTGCCAGTAGTAGGTGTTAGGTTGAGATTACTATGATCAAAAACGATGTCTGGATTACGGAAATGGCAGATCGGGGAATGATTTCTCCCTTTGAACCCAGGCTAGTTCGTCACATTGAGGGACTACCTGTTATTTCCTATGGTCTGAGCAGCTACGGTTATGATGTTAGACTATCACCCTTAGAATTTAGGGTCTTTCGGCATATCCCTGGTACTGTCGTTGACCCGAAAAACTTCAATCCGGACAATCTAGAACCAGTTCAACTACATACCGATACCAATGGTAGCTACTTTATTTTACCAGCCCATTCCTATGGACTCGGAGTAGCTTTAGAACGGCTAGAAGTTCCTGAGGATATCTCAGTGTTATGCATTGGGAAAAGTACTTATGCTCGTGTAGGTTTAATTGCCAATCTGACTCCAGCGGAAGCCGGATGGCGTGGACATTTGACTTTGGAATTTTCTAACTCTTCGAGTGCTGACTGTCGTATTTATGCCAATGAAGGAGTCGTGCAGCTGCTGTTTCTCTCCGGAAATCCTTGCTCTGTCAGTTATGAAAAACGGCAAGGTAAATATCAAGACCAACCAGAAACAGTGGTTTTCTCTAAAGTTTGAATAAGATGGGTTAAAATAAAGTGGAACGATTTTGTGTTGAAGTGATTGCGGCCACTCTCAAACCACAACAAGTTGTTTGGGCAGCAATGCACCAGGATTATTCTGAGAATTTTGTCTGGGATAGTCAACAGCAATGGCCTGACGAGCCAAAGGCTGGTGAGTTAATTGTCAAACATTTATTATCGGGCGATCGCGGACATTATGGCCCCCTAGAACATCCCCAAATTACCTTCAATGTTGGTTACTTTCCCCACTCAATGATGCAGCAAGTACGTACCCATCGGGTTGGGGTGAGTTTTGATGTACAATCATTTCGCTATACAGGTCAAAGAATTATTAATGTGGCAGAAGGGAAGCAAGATGTAGAAGATGTTTTCTACCTCCGTCCCGTGGGTCCATACACTAACCGCCAAGGGAAGCGTTACTTTTATTCTGAAGAACAACGAAACGAAGATATAAAATGGTGCTTGGAGGCTTGCCAGCATTATCAAAAACGTATCAGTGAAGGTTTATCAGAAGAACATGCTAGAGGGTTAATTCCTTTCGACGCTAGGCAGCATTTTGTCCTCAGTTGCAATTTGCGATCGCTCATGCATTTGTTAGACCTAAGATGGAAAAAAGATGCTCAATTAGAAGCACAGAAGTTATGCGAACTGCTCTACGTTCATTTTGAGCAATGGTCTCCTGCTGTCGCTCTGTGGTATAAGGAAAACCGGGCTAAGAAGGCGAAATTGTCTCCGTAATTTGTTGTTGGTTGTTGGTTGTTGGTTGTTGGTTGTTGGTTGTTGGTTGTCATTACTTATCTTTGTCCTAGCGACCCGCAATTGAGACGACAGTGGAGCAATTGTTGAATTCTGAATACTTATCCAGATTAATGGATAAAAACCTTGAGAAAATTCAGGAAATATTTTGCGCTATAATGGAGAAAACAAGCACAAAACTTTCTCTAACAGAAGGTATAATATGTCTCTGCAAGAAGAAATTGACAAAATAAGACAAGAAATTAAAACAGATGGCTATTCAATGTCTATTGGAGAATGGATAAGTATTTACAAGGACGCGGAAATTGATATTCATCCAGAATTTCAACGATTCTTTCGTTGGTCAGATCAACAAAAATCAGCATTTATAGAATCTATTCTTTTAGGAATCCCAATACCACCAATTTTTGTGAGTCAGAGAGATGATGGTGTTTGGGATGTAGTTGATGGTTTGCAGAGACTCTCAACTATATATGAGTTTGTCGGTATTTTAAGATTGGCTGAACAAGATAAAAAAATATCTCCACTTACCTTACAAAAAACAAGTTATCTTCCTTCACTATACGGAAAGAAATGGAATGATCCCAATGATCCAGACAACTCCTTGAATCAGGCACAGCGTTTATTGATAAAGCGAGCGAAGATCGCAGTCAATATAGTTGAGAAAGAAAGTGATGTAATGATCAAGTATGAGTTATTTCAGCGACTCAATACAGGGGGGTCAATTGCCACTCCACAAGAAGTAAGAAACTGTATTCTTCTGATGTTGAATAAAAACTTGTATGAGTCAATGCGCTCTCTTGCAGATCGTGAGTCATATAAGAATTGTATTGCTCTGAGTGATAGGCTATATGAAGAACAGTACGATATGGAACTAGTTCTACGCTTCATTATCCTATTTGATCAAGATCTTGAAATGATTAAAAAATTAACTCAACTTGATGTCCGCGAGTTTCTGACAACTAAGATGCGCGATATGGCTCTCAAAAAAGATTTAGATATTAGTCATATCGAAAGAGCATTTGATGTTACCTTTAACATTCTTAGTGAAACTATAGCAGATCAATGTTTTAAGAGATATAAACCAAGTAGTGATAAATTTGCAGGAGGGTTTTTACTGTCTCTATATGAGGTAGTTGCTCTGGGAATCGGATACAACTATCAAAATCCACCTCCAAAAGATGAGATATTTAATCGTGTAAAGAGTATTCAGTCAGATCCCGTGTATCAGCAATGGTCAGGGGCTGGTGTTAATGCAGGCCGCCGATTGCCACATCTTATTAGTCTTGGCAGAAATCTATTTTCCCCTTCATGAATATCCGTACAGCTGAACAGTTGAGTGATAAATTATCTAGCGATCTCTTCTGGAGAAAAAGGGAACTTACAGAAGTTAAATCTCTTGTGGCATCAAAAACTGTTTCTGAGCAAAGGCATAGGGCTTTAATTAGAAGTGGTGTGTGTATTCTATATTCTCACTGGGAAGGATTTGTTAAGCTGGCTGCAAACTCTTATCTGGAATACGTCAGGCTGCAAAGGCTAACTTATAGGGAGCTTTCTACTAATTTCTTAGCTTTGGCGATGAAACAAAGGCTTAATGAAGCCAAGGACACAAATAAGCCATCGCTTTACATACCTGTTTGTCATTTTTTCCTTTCCGAGTTGGATCAAAGATGCTCTCTACCTAAAGATATGATATCTACTGCATCAAATTTATCCTCAGAGATTTTGAAAGAAATCACTGATCTCCTCGGTATAGATTTCTCACACTACTCAACTAAGTCGGTTTTAATAGATACGAAACTCTTAAAGACCAGGAATGAAATTGCTCACGGTAATTATTTGATATTTGACCGAGAAGAGTACATGGAGCTACATGAAGAAGTAATCAAAATGCTTGATCTATTTCGTAATCAGGTAGAGAACGCAGCAATCAGGCAAGAGTATCTAAAGCCATCTCCTTAGTTGAGATGCCAATGCTGCTGAATACCTACCAGGAGGTACAATAGTAACGCACCATCAGGCAGGTACTTTCATTCTTATTGCTGCTGCGATCACGCATATTACCCAAGCCAGATAAAATAGAAATAACCACCAAGACACAAAGGACACAAAGATTTTGTTAAATAAATGACACCTATCGTAGGGGCGGGTTTAGGGATAATTTAGGCCATTCTAATCAAATATTGGGATCATTTCCCGCCCTGCCACGATCTCCCGGTTAGTCCAACCAATTCCCTGAACCAGCAACAAGCGATCGCGCATATTACCCAAACCAAATAAAATAGAAATAACCACCAAGACACA
>JAAHGR010000467.1 GCA_010672425.1 Symploca sp. SIO2E6 | reverse complement strand
TTTATAAATCGTGTTTCTCGTGAGGACAACAACAAAATATTAGCATTTCTCCCAAAGAAACCAGGTTTCTGACAAACTTTGAAAATCTTTAAAGATTATATAACTATTGTTATGAGCAGAGCATCTTTACTAAAAATAATCATGATTATTGCTTGGTTATTAGCAGGAATAGGCTTACCTTTGAGTATTTATTGTGAATTCAAAGAGTCTAATACTTGGTTATTCTATTTCCGAATATATCCCCATATGATTCTTTTTCCTTTGCTTTTTTTGGGTACTGCTTTTTTGTCTGTTCATCAGGCTATTACCTTGGTTATAAATAAACAAAAAATATTGCGTACTACAGTAGTAATATTATGTCTATCTACTTGGCTTTTATGTATAGAATTAACATCTGACAATATGATGTTATTTGAGTTTAATAAAACAGCAAATACCACTATCAAAGTACCAGTAGAAATAATCAACGAAATCAAAAAAATGCCTAATATCATTATTGATACAAAAAAAATTATTAATGAAGAAAAAATAATCATCAAAAAATCAGACATTGAACAATCATTGCAAAAATATATTAAACATAAGAGCAACCTCAAAGAAGAAGAAAAAAAAGGTTATCATGAATTTATGAAGTTGAGTCTATCTTACAAAACATGGAAAACTACAAGCCAAAATCAATGGTCATCTTTTAATCGTTGGTTATATGCTTCAGCATTTTTCATTATAGTTACTGGTAGTTCAATAAATATCTCACTTATTTTTTTACATTCGAGACAACAACTTCGTAATCACAGTCAATATATTTATCACTTAGCAGTTTCAAGCTTATTATTTATAGCCTGGATGCCACTTCGTGTTTACTACAATATAAGCACTAAAAATATTTTATTTGGCTCTGATTTTGTAGTTGGCAATATGGATATATTTGCTTGGATAATATTTCCCATATACTTAATATCACTTATCTTAAAAATTTACAAAATACGACAAGACTGGAATGCTATAATAATAATTTCAATAATTGGAACTTGTCTTCCTCTTATTGGTATTTTCAAAACAAAATGGATTGATGTTACATTTGGATTAAATAGTACCCCAATAACCTGGATTATTGGGTTATTGCTAGGTTGGCTGATCTTTTATGTATTTGATAAGAGAGCTAAGCATTAACCATATCCTTACCATTAATACGATCACATAGGCATAAAAAAAGCTTTCGTAAAGAATTTATTAGCTATCAGCACCAAAGCTGATAGCCGATAGCTGATAGCTTATCTAATTCTTCCATACTTCCGGTGAGATAATTTGAGCTTGTTCATCGCTCAGATAAAAGTTGGTCACTGGCACACCTGATTGTTCACACCGCAATGGTTCTAATACCTTAAGATAGGGATTCCAAACAACAGTTACAGAGCGCCGCTGCTTTTTCCTAATTAGTTCACACTCAATGTGAACTGTCTGCAACATAATTACCAAAGCGCTATGCAACCGCGCTGACACGGAGAGGGAATAGCGCTTCTGTAAGTCAGCTAGTTTACGCTTCAATTCCATCTGCGTTGCTGATATCCGTGCCAATTCCTTCTCCTCCTCAGCACCCTCTAGGTGTTTTTTCCTGATTTTTGCCCTAATCTCAGAAACAATTGTGCTGTAATAAGCCTTGATTCTCTCTTCATCTCGACTTAACTTGCGCCCTAAACTCTTGCGCCAAGGAGTAATTTCTGTATCAATTACTTGAGATGCCCAATTCTGGGCAATACTCAATAGTTGTTCACCATTAATTTCCCTAATCGAGTCGATTTCTGCTAAGGGAATGCGGTCTGACTCCCACGACAAAGCATCGCCAATATCTACACCAGCTACCCCTGTTATGCCATTGATAAAGAACGAAACCATCCCCAAACGTTTCTCATCACTTTCAGCGGTATAAGCTATATTACACAAAATATAGGGGGTTAACCCTGGTTTGGTCTCACCAACACGAATTAGACCGTTTTGGGGATATAAGGTATTATTCACCAGCTTCTCAAAACCCTTAGTTTTCAGATAGCTATCGTATTTTACAGCTAAAGCTGCTAAATAGCCTTTTTGGGCAAGTAAGTCTGACAACCTATCGAAGATTTCCGAGTTATAAGTAACGAAATAACTATTAGTGAGATCAGCACGGGTGGTGAAACTGACGGATTCGGAGACTTCGAGGACTTTGGCAACATCGATCGGCAGTAGTACTTCCAGGATATCGTCATTACTATATTCAGCAATGCCATCCGTCAGGGAAATAACTTGGTTAATGGCAGCTAGGAGTGGATTGTTACTCATGTTGAATTAGCTTTCAGCGATCAAGGGTAAGCTTTTCCGAGATCTTGCACCCAAAAAAGTTGAAGGAAGAACAGATGGTTGAAGTTGTTGTTTATAGGGTAATGAATCCCATTTTACCCCAAATTTAAGAATTAATCTATATTCTAAAGCAATCGGAGTTACTTTTACCCTAGTTAAATAAAGAAGACTGGGCTATTTGGTCATAGTCTAAACTCCAGACTCAAAATTACACCTAAAATCGCCACCATTAGAAGACCTACAATCAGAGTGCTTTCTGGAATGTCTTTAATTTCAGATAACGATAAATAGACTTATACTGCTAAAAAGCTGAGGGAGCTGGGGGAGAAGGATTAGGGCTTATCCGAGCAGTATTGAGTAACAAGTAACAAGTAACAAGTAAGTTGGGTATCTTGAGTGATCGCAACTAAGATTTACAGCAACTGGGTAACTCCCTTTGACCAGAGGTAATGCACCAGTAAACTAGATCCCCGACTTCTTATATCGGTTTACCCTTGTTAATCATTGGTTCAACCGAGAAGTCGGGGATCTTAAGCAATCGGAGGATCGATTCGGTCGGATGACAGGCAAGATGCCTGTTTCATTAATCACTAATGTTGAAGCACTTCGAGTTACCTTGTTGGTATTACCTCTGGTAACAGGCATTTGTCGGAATCACAACCAGCAGGTCCTGCTTGTTCCAAGTTATTTGAGTCATATTTACTCAAAGCAGTATAAAAATTATCCGTCTTGCGTCGGATCTGGACTTCTGCCATCAGTTGGTCATACTGCTGTTTTGATATGGGCTCGAAGGGTAAGCGGGGGAAGGTTTGATAGGAATCGAATCGAGCTAACAAGGCTGCTGAGATATAGCCTTCATCATCTCGAATAGCCTGATAAATGCGAGTACCTAGGGCTTCAATCTCTGGTTCCCGCAGTTCAACAGTCGCAGAAGTATTATGGGTGACATAATACTTTTGCACTTGTAGGCAAAAATCCATTTGTGCCAACGCGGAGAAGGAAGAAATGTCAATTTCATCTGCACCAGGTAAATTAGCCCAAGATACAGCTACAGGAATTTCCACTAACCATTCTGAGCAACGCTCATCAAAGGCGTCATCTAGTAGATTGCCCTGTTCATCTTTGTCAGACTGAGAGGGAATCACATTATAGCCGTAGTCGATACAAGCTAGGGCTACTGGGTCATTTTTCCGGAAGGTTACTCGCCGCACAAAGCGCACTGATTTCGGTGGATGCCAACCGGAAGAGGCTCCAGTGAGTAGGGATTTGGTACCAGAAGGTTGTACCGTTGTACAGCGGTTGGGGCGTTGGAGTCCATGATAGTCGCAATATTCCCCAACTACTCGTTCCACAATCTGCCGCCACCAGATTAGATATTCTTGCTCTTGTTGCTTAAATTTTAACCCGGTAACCGTGTCCGGGCGTCCTTCAGACCACCAGCGTAACCAATCAACACCAAAGGCTTGGACAAAAAAGTCGAATAAGCCGGTAAAAGAAACACCAACAATCGGGTCTAAGTTCCTTGATTTTTGGTAGCGTTGTTCCACAAATTGGTGGTTGAGCAGTATAGCAACAGAAAGAGCTCCCGCTGTGAAAGCTTCTTCTTGTTCCTGATAGTTGTGGGGATCGATTTGATTGAGGTGAATCTCAGCCAAATTACAATGGAAGTTAGAACCAATGATTTCACCACAGGGATTCAAGCCTAAACAGGCCAAGCGATGTTCTATTTCCTCAGCCGCCATCTGAGGATGATTAGCTTGTAACCACTCCTTGGTTTGTCCTTGTTCGTAAGACTTCAAAAATGCAACTCTTAATTCTGGAGTTGGCAGCAAGTCACGATTGGCACGAGCCACTGCTTCTCCAGCCCACATAATGGCTCCTTCTCCAGAGTAGTATTGCTTGCGAACCGCTGCAATACATTCTTGTTCTGAGGGTTTGTAATGGAAAATTCTGGTGTGATTAGCCATCCTCAGAGCATCCCGCTGGGGATCAATCCGCCAGTTGCCATCTTTACCCTGTTGCCACAGGTTATCTTTGGCAGTCGCTCCTAATTCGTCATCAGAGGCAAATTGCCTCATCCCGGCACTGCGCCGGACATTTCCGGCGACAACCACCACTGCTGCTTCATCGATTAACAAACAGCACTCCACAGAACTTAGCTTTCGTCCTACAGCTTGGTTAAGGATAGATGCACAACGAGGATAAAGTTCTGGCAACTTCACCGGGTTAGCAACCCCACCAAATCCCTTGAGGGATTCTCCTGCTGGACGAACATTGCTCAAATCAATGGAGACATCAACTTTTCCCGTAAACTGCTCGTCAGAGGATAGTTCGAGCAAGGCTTGATAAGACTTCACCCAACCTTGACGGGAATCCCCGACATAGATGGTAACTTGGTTACCTTCGATATCAACTTCCGTTTCCTCATAACGTTGCTGAGGAGTTTTAGAGCCAATTTCCCCTTGTAAAGTGACCTTGAGGTGATTGCGAATGCTGGGAAGCTGATTGATGTATTTTGGTTCTAGCACCGCACCAGTACCGCAACCCATCATCGCTAACTCCATCATCAAACCAAAGGAGTGCCAATCTAGTACATTAGTG
The DNA here is from genome assembly GCA_010672425.1 of Symploca sp. SIO2E6. Lineage (GTDB taxonomy): Bacteria > Cyanobacteriota > Cyanobacteriia > Cyanobacteriales > Coleofasciculaceae > Caldora. The sequence goes on along the minus strand of JAAHGR010000467.1, from coordinate 1,528 downwards.
CTAGTGCAATTGTAAGCACCGGAGAAATTCTGAGGATTATCGAGCCACTCGGTGCCCCCAACCCATAGCCAGCGTCCAGAAGGGAGGCTTTTCAATTGGCGCATCATCCTGTCTAGGAGGTCTGTTTCTTCCGAGGTTAACTTACCCAAAATAGCCAAACCCCGGATCGTGCGATCGCATACTTGCTCCCAAGTTTCACGACCGTTGGTTGTCCGACGGCTGTAGGTGCGGAAAAATACCGGATTTGCAGCCGGTGCTGTTGCTGGAAAGTTGACTCCCTCTGGTTTTCCTGTTGCCCTATTAACTTTGAGGCGTTCTCGCTCAAGCTCTCTTACCATACTGTGTTTTGTGTTTTTTGGCTACTAGACTATAACGAATTAATTGTGTGATCAGCATAAGCTGGAATGGTAAGCGATCGCTGTTTTACAATAGATCTCAATTTTCTAGACCGACCCTCTAAGCCAGCGATCGCAAAATTTGCCAGAAATGCGGGGTAAGTCGTAACTTCTCAATAAGTCCTGGTAAAATCACAAAAAACAGCCTTCAAATGACGCAAAATCCTTGCCAGAAGCCAAAGTTACCCTGACTTATTGAGAAGATTCGGAGCAAAAGCAATGTTGAAGCTCAGCTTAAGCAGATTCTCTCAAAGCTGCGGGAGGAATCGCCGCTACAACCAGGGTACATAGGAGGCAATGCTCTTAATTTACTGTGCTACATGGAAACTGATTTAAGGAATGAAAATTTTTCATATATTACTATTTGGCAAGCTTACTTCCAAGGGAGTTATTTGCTTAATGTCAATTTGGCTTACTGCGATATAGCCAAGTCTATTTTTACCCAAACTTTCGGAAGTATCTCCTCAGTAGAATTTAGCCCGAATGGAGAGCTTTTGGCTGTAGGTGATACTAAAAATAAGATCAGCCTACGACAAATTGCAGATGGGCAGCAACTTTTGCTCTTTGAAGGACATACCAGTTGGGTACAGTCAGTTGCTTTTAGTCCTGATGGTCGGCTCTTAGCCAGTGGTAGTGAAGACCAAACAGTAAAACTATGGAATATTCTTACAGGTCAGTACCTCAAAACTTTGCAGGAACATACTGATAGTGTAATAGCTGTTGCCTTTAGCCCTGATGGTCAAATGTTAGCTAGTGGGAGTAAAGATAAAACAATAAAGATATGGGATGTTCACACAGGTCAATGTCTAAAAACCTTCCAAGAACATACTGATTGGATAAAATCAGTAGCCTTCAGTCCTGATGGTCAAACTTTCGCTAGTGGCAGTGAAGACCAAACAGTGAAGATATGGGACATGCGTACAGGTAAATGCTCCATGACTTTACGAGAGCATAGGAGTTGTGTACACTCAATAGCCTTTAGTCCTGATGGTCAAACTCTCGCTAGTGGTAGCGAAGACCAAACGGTGAAGGTGTGGGACTTATATACAGGTCAATGCTCCATGACTTTGCAGGGACACATTAGCACTGTATGGTCAGTCAGCTTTAGTCCTGATGATCAGACTCTTGCTAGT
>JAAHGR010000466.1 GCA_010672425.1 Symploca sp. SIO2E6 | reverse complement strand
TCTCCAGAAGCAACTTTGTAATCCCGCACATCCCGCACCCCCACCAAGGCTAGGGAGTGGGGAAAGTTACGGGGACGAGTGGGATAGCCGGAACGAAGTTGACGCAAAAAAGAAATTAGAGTTTCCTCCGAGAGACTATCAATTTCATCCATGAAAACAACTAGGGGACGAGGAGATGTTTGTGTCCACAAACCTAAGGCTGCGGCAATGCGACTGCCTGGTAAGGTTTTTGTCCAGGCAGGAGGTTGGAGTTCAGGTGGGAGAAAGCTTTGTGCTAGTCTGCGCCATTCACCCAAGATGGCCATTTCCGCAGCATCTGGATCATGGGGAAAAGCGGCTCCTACTTCTACAGAAAGCACGACTGCTGTGTATTTACCCCCCTCGGTCAGTTGTTGAGCCAAAGCCATCATCGCCGTGGTTTTGCCTGTTTGACGAGGTGCATGAATGACAAAGTAACCCCTTTGTTCGATCAATCTTGCTAGTTGAGGCAAGCGAGCGATCGGGGATAGCATGTAGTGAATATCAGCTTGGCATGGTCCAGCAGTGTTAAACCAGGGCATTTTTCATGAGTAAGTAGGGATTGGGAGAATAAGTAAGTTGTTACGCATTTAATTTATATAATACTAGCGAGCAAGATGTTTGCGCTACGCGCTAGCATCGCTTACGCACTACAAGATTTTCACGTTTTCCTATCATACAATTTAGCTGCACATCAGCTTAAGTAGTAATGTGAGCATCTTGCTGGTGTTCCCTAATTCTTCCAGAGCAAGATGCTGCCGTTGAATTTCGTCAACTTATGCTATTGGCAAAATATAAGTTCATAAGCTGAAATCCTTGTGATTGCTTGGTCGCTCATCAAAACATCACTATCTTCTAGGATGGTTAGAACTAAGTCCTGACAAAGGTTGATTAGCAAAATGCTGACGCAGTAAGTCGTGGATGAACCGATAACCAACACCCACCCTTTGTAGAAACAGCCGATTCGTAGCATAGTTAAGAAAGTCAGTATAGTTCCAAGGTATATCACCCCGTCCAAACCACCAAAGAACCAGTCGTAGAGACAAGTATGGGATTACGAAAACTCCGAAACCGACTGCCCCCATCAACAATCCAAATAACAGACCAACAAATATGGTTATAGCTAAATTACTATCTACTTCTCCAATCCACACACGCAAACAAAAAGCCGTTATCATAAATGAGGAGAACCATATAGCAACAAAGCCAATGGTTATCACTGATTGCCAAATTCCCTGATTCGGAAAAGCTTTGGTTTTGATTGGAGAACGAACTAGCATAGAAATCAGTCCTACAATTACCCCATAAATTATCCCAGGAATCAGCCCATAAGCTAGCCCTACAATTAGCCCAGAAATTAGACTATAAATCAGCCTAAAAATCAGATTGTCTCCAGTTTTTGCTATAGAAAATTGGACTGCTTCAAAAGTTTCAATATTGTCACTGGTTGGCAAATAATGAAAACTTAACATCATACCAAGCAGCCCAGTAATCAGCCCAAAAATAAGCCCAGTAATCAGCCCAACCATCAGCACAGCAAGCAGCTTAAAAACCCATCTTTGACCCTTAGTTTTTAGCAAACTAGGCTGCATCTTTTCAATAAAAAACTCTGTCTCATTTTGCTCAATCAGTTTCTGAGCTAGCCACTTTAACCATCGTCTAGTATCTTGATGTTTAGGCTGCTGCCCCCGATAAGGGCGACTGAGCATTCGGCTAATATAAGCTTCAAATAAATAGCTTATCCTTTCTTGGGAAGAACTAAACTCTTGCCACTGTTCAAAAGATATTTCTTGGGCAGCTAAGATGATTACATTCAAGAGCAGTGGTGTGCGAGCTAGTTCCATTACCTGAACATCGCTACTGATGCTATGCCATAATTCTTGCCCCTCTGTCTGCAAAACGTACTCCCGAATTTGCTCTGTCTCCAAGGGCTGTAAAATAACTGCATTGTTCAGTCCCAGTTTTGTTTGATAGAGCTGATACTCTTGAGTACGGCTACAAACAACTAGAGGCTTTTGCCAACTATCGGATTGCAGAAATTGATTGATTTTTTGTACGCAGTTTTCTTGCCGGCGCCCGTAAGCTAACTCGTCTAATCCGTCGAGCAGAGGTATAATTTTACCATCCTTGAGCCACTGCTTGCCAATATTTCGACGAATTCCATACTTAGACTGCAACTCGGATACTAGCCAATCAACCAGATTTTGACTCTTCTTCCAGGAAGTCAAAGCCAACAACACGGGAATCGGCTGACTCGGATCATCTTTAGTACGACTAACTAACTCTTGGGCTAACTCCAGCAAGGTTGTGGTTTTTCCTGCTCCCGGTGCTCCCAAAATTAGCAATCTACCGTTAACATCTTCTCGGTCATAAATTGTAGTAATATTTGTTCTTTTGGGCAGTCTAATGCTGGGTTGAGAGCCAATCTTCACCTCCCATTCCCAAGGGGATTCTACTTGAGTGTGGTCTTCATCTTGATCAATAATCAACCGCGTCTTCTTGTGCAGGGAACTCTCTAGTCGTCTAGCCACCTCTATGCTGACTTTATCGAGTAAAATTTTCCCAGGGTTTCTGCTGTTGTAATTCTCAGTTGCCATAGGTATTAGGTTTTAGGTATTAGGTTTTAGGTTTTAGCGATCGTGTGTTTGTTTAAGGCGCATGTCTGTTGAGGGTGTACGTCAGTTGCGATCGCATATCGGTTGAGGGCGCAATTGCGATCGCATATTGGGTGAGGGTGTACGTCAGTTGCGATCGCATATCGGTTGAGGGCGCAATTGCGATCGCATATTGGGTGAGGGTGTACGTCAGTTGCGATCGCATATCGGTTGAGGGCGCACGTCGGTGCGCCCCTACGGTGGATTGGTTGCGATTGCCTCAGGCACCAGCGGAGCTGATCGCCGTCATGTTTTGCTATTATTATCAATGATAGGATAGGTGTGCGCTTATAAAGAAAGTACCTATTGGAAGATTTCGGGTTAGGAGAATCTCATATTGGAAAATTTGTTGTAGTGCGTTCGCGTAGTGCGAGCATCTTGCTCGCGTTCCCTAATTTCTCTTGCTCGCGTTCCCTATTCCTATTCCTCGCCTTTCCTATCGTTCACGTTCCCTAATTTCTCTAGTGGCGTGACACACCTAAAATGGTGGAATAAGTAGGTTGGGTGTAGCGCTAGCGTAACCCAACATTTCTTGTGTGTTGCGTTGGGTTTCACTCCGTTTCACCCAACCTACATTTTTAGGTGTACCACGCCACTACTTTTGTGGTAAACCAGCAATCTGTTGAGCCAACCAAGCTGCAACACGGGTATTTGCCTCTCGGCTCAAACGTTCCAAAGCTTGATTTAATAGAGAAATCGGCAACCCCTCCAGTGCCAGAGACTTAGTGCATTCTTGGTACTTCCCATTTTGCAACTCAAAGGCAAAGACTCGCTGACCTCGCACATCTATTACCCAATACTCTTGAATACCCAAACTAGCATAAAGATCCTTCTTTTCATCCAAGTCATTTGCCAGAGTAGTGTCAGAAATTTCACCGACTAAATTAGGAACAGGCCACTGATGTAAATCAATCCGACGCAACTCTCCAGGTTGCCAACAGGGATAGTCCTCACCTAGGTAAAGCACTAAATCAGGCGCACCAGCTTTCAAGGGGGATTTTTCGAGCAAACAGCGTCCCAAGGAACTGAAGACTTGATCCGGTCTGTGAGTAGACCAAATAAAAAATAACATAGTGAAGAGATCACTAATAGTAGCGTGATTAATACCTTCTACACCCATATCCACCCACAGCCAACCCTGGTAAAAAAATAGTCTTACTCTTTCGGTCGTTTGATCATTGCGCCAAGCAGTGTAGTCTTCCCAGGTAGCAGATTGGCACTGTGTTTGTTGTTTGTTGTTTGTTGTTTGTTGTTTGTTGTTTGTCATAATAACAATAGCAGCAATCAAACCAGACTTAGCTGAAGAGTTTCCTGAGTAGTAAAATAATATATAGAGATGGACTGAATAAACAACTTCAGTTCCATTGCTCCCTATTGACCATATTTAGGAAACACCAGCTTTCTAGTTGACTGCTGCCGTTGTTGGTTTGATAAGACAGACGTTAAATTAAACAGCGTTTTTTACCTCGTAACTTCAATTTGGTTAACTTCAATTTGGACTGCGCTGTGGCATCTGTCAGAGAAGCTTGTTAGCTTCACTTTTTAATTTACCACCCTTGCTCAAGAGCACAACAGAATATTAACAATTCTTAGAAAAGCCATCAGAATTCCCCATTCTCAATTCCCAATTCCCAATTCCCAATTCCCAATTCCCAATTCCCAATTCCCAATTCCCAATTCCCAATTCCCCATCCTCCATTCTCCATTCCCAATTCCCAATTCCCAATTCCCTATTCCCCTATTCCCAATTCTTCGCCCGCTCAACAGCTTTCTGCCAGATGGTAAAATTTTCCTGGGCTTGGGCTGCACCTTCCCCTGGCTCGAAAGTCTTACCAATCTGGCGCTTCGCCACTAGCTGCGGGTAATCTTCCCAGAAGCCAACAGCTAAACCAGCACCAAAGGCGGCTCCTTGAGCCGTGGCATCGAGGATAGCAGGACGTTCAACTGGGATACCGAGAGCATCTGCTTGGAACTGCATCAGGAAATCGTTTTGAGAGAGTCCCCCATCTACTTTGAGAACAGAGATCTCAGTACCGCTGTCCTTGTTGATAGCTTCTACTACTTCCTTCACCTGATAGGCAATTGATTCCAATACGGCTCGCACCAGATGCTCCCGCTGAACACCTCCGGTGATGCCGAGGAATGCACCACGAGCACTCATATCCCAATGGGGGGTTCCCAAACCACTTAGTGCTGGTACGAAGTAGACACCGTTAGTATCTGCTACTTGCTCAGCTAGGGATTGAGTTTCGGCTGCTGAGTTAATCAGTTTGATGCCATCCCGCAGCCACTGAATACAGGCTCCTGTGGTGAACATGGCTCCTTCTAGGGCATAATTTCTCTGGGTTTTAGTCGTCCAGGCAACTGTTGAGAGGAGTTGGTTGTGCGATCGCTTCAATTGGGTTCCTGTCTGAGCCACCAAAAAGCAGCCAGTACCGTAGGTACATTTCAGCATACCAGGGCGATCGCAACCGTGGGCAAACAAGGCGGCTTGTTGATCGCCAAAAATCGCGGTGATGGGAATCTCTACTCCTAAGAGTTGGGGAGCCGTTTTGCCAAAACTCCCCATACTTGGCTGAATCTGGGGCATCATCTGGGTTGGAATACCAAATAAATCCAACAGAGTCTGATCCCAGTCTCCATTAGCCAAATTCATCAACATGGTGCGGCTGGCATTACTGTGATCTGTTTGATGAACTTGTCCTCCTGTTAACTGCCAGAGGACCCAGGTATCCACAGTACCGGCGATTATATTCTCAAGATTTATATTAGAGCCATCCCTTTGTAACCAATCCAACAACCAAGCCAGTTTCGTTGCCGAGAAATAAGCATCCAGTACCAATCCCGTGCGTTCTTGAATATACTGAGCTTGTCCTTGCTTGGTTAACTGGTTACACAAAGGTGCTGTACGACGATCTTGCCAGACAATGGCCCTGTGGAGAGGCTTGCCAGTAGTTTTATCCCACAGTAAACAGGTTTCTCGTTGTACCGTTAGACCAATTGCTGCGATTTCTGAAGCGGCAAGACCCTGATTTTGCAAAGCTTGCTGCATACAGTTATAAGTATCTCGCCAAATTTCTTCGGGATCGTGTTCTAACCAGCCAGGTTGGGGATAATACTGGGTTAGTTCCTGATAAGCTTGACTAACAACTGCTCCTTGAGCATCAAACACAATGGCACGGTTGCCTGTTGTACCAAGATCGAGAGCTAAGATGTATTGAGGATTGTTATTTGTCATTTGTTATTTGTTGTTTGTTGTTTGTTATTTGTTATTTGTTGTTTGTTATTTGTTGTTTGTTATTTGTTGTTTGTTGTTTAGGGAACACCCAACACCTACTACCCAAATAAGGAGCCCCCTGTTGTGAACTCATCTTCACTGTAGAGAAATTGATCAAATAACTCTCGCATTTCAGTTCTGGAAATTGAACTATCTTGATTGAGATCTAAGCGCTGGAAGTTATTGGTCATTTCACTGGCATCAAGATCATAGTTTTGATAAAATGCCTTCAGTTCCTCTACTGCTATCTCTCCATCTGCATTGACATCCATTAATTGTAAAAAAGCATCGGCAAGACTATGATCAAAGCGTTTACCAACGTAATCTAACCATTCGTGTAATTCAATTTTGCCATCGCCATTGGCATCGGCTAACTCCATTAATCGCTGACCAAAACCCAGCCAAGAACTGGCCATTAGTTGATACTCTGGGGATTCTGGTAACCAACCTCGCATTTGAGCCAAGGATGCCACTGTTCTTTCAAAGTCTTGGGGTTCAATGACACCATTGCCATTGTTATCCAACATTTG
>JAAHGR010000465.1 GCA_010672425.1 Symploca sp. SIO2E6 | reverse complement strand
CACAACGAATCCCTAGCAATAAGAGCGATCGCTTAATTCCCCAGATCCCCGACTTCTTCAATAAGTCGGGGATCTAAAGTTTGCGGTTGATGTTCTAAGCGATCGCCTAAAAATATTGTATCGGTTGTAATTATGGTGATTTTGGCCTATTATTTGAATAATAGAATAGGTGTGCGCCTATAACATCTGAATTACCCACCCTCTCATAACCAATCAGCATTTTCTAGGGTCATTTGTAGGGGCGGGTTTAGGAATAACCTAGGCCATTAAACCAGAATATTCCTTTTCATACCCGCCCTGCCAACATCCTCCCGGTTAGCACAACGAATCCCTAGCAATAAGAGCGATCGCTTAATTCCCCAGATCCCCGACTTCTTCAATAAGTCGGGGATCTAAAGTTTGCGGTTGATGTTCTAAGCGATCGCCTAAAAATATTGTATCGGTTGCAATTATCGTGATTTTGGGTTATTATTTGAATAATGGAATGGGTGTGCGCCTATAACATCTGAATTACACACCAATGATTGGTAATTCCCAATCAATATTTCTTGTTACTTGTTACTTGTTACTCATTACTTATTCAACAAACCCTATGTAGGGGCGGGTTAACCAAATACTTAACCAAACAGCGATAATTGAACTAAACCCGCCCCGGCGGCATTTGGTCTTGGTATAACCGGGTCGGGTGCGAGCTAATTGACTTGTCGATAATCCCCAATTCTCAATTCTCAATTCTCAATTCTCAATTCTCTAACCAGCCGAATACATTCCCACGCTGGTATCCTTCCTGTTTGTCGCTCATCTTGTAATACTAAGTAAAGATAAAGCGGGTAAATGTCATCGATCTTTTTTTGATATTTGCGACTAATCGCTTCACACTCTTGACGGCTTATACCAAATCCGGATAATTACTTATAATTCCCGAATACCTTGCAACCTTCTTTCTTTCCTCCTGCCTCGGAGCCTCCTGCCTCCTGCCTTGTTGCAGCCAAAGTGTAAGTATTCAACCGGACATGATATTAGATTAATTTGCTTTGGTGCGTCTCTATCTTGGGATGTTGCCTGATAGATTACTAACAACATCTGATAGATAACAATCAAAAAAAGCAGAGGAAAGTACAAAATTAGGAAATCACTAGCTTTGTTTGCTTCAATTTTTTTGTAGAGGACTCGGTAGAGGTCGATGTCGAGGTTAAGGTCTCGGTCGAAGTCTCGATATAGGACTCGGTCGAAGTCACGATTAAGAATAGTAACCTCAGCTAATTTGCCATACCAGTCTTGCCACCAGCTTGCTTCTATTCCAACAATCTCCCCACCATTGCACCAGCAGCCAATGTGTTTTTCTGTAGCAGGATTCTCTTCAACTTCCGCTAAAGTAGGCAATCTATACCTAAATCCCAAGATAGACTGCTGCTGAGTCAACCATGCACAAAACTCTTCGGCATCACTAACCCTTACTCCAGTAATCGGTTTTCTCACATCTCCAGGAGGAAACCTGTAATCTTGCCAATAATCCGGCTGACGATTTTTACCTACTTCGCGCATCTCATCAATAAACAGTTGATATTCTGCACAGGTGATGTAACTCAGGTCAATTTCAACATTCTCCTTAATCCGCACGAGATTGGTAATATTCCCGCTTAAATGGAGAGGTAAATTCCCACAGCAGGAATTCTACCCTACTGATGATACGGGTTGCGATCGCATCCATGCCCTGATCCACTAGTGGATCTATAGACTCTTGGCTCTTTTGTCTAAATTTATTGATAAACTCGATAATAAAAGGTAAAAACAAGGCAATTAGGGTTAAAACAAAAAAACCAAAAGTCTTTAGCCATTGACCCTTGAGGAAAAAGTGAATTCCTATACCCAAAGGAAAGCCAGCGATCGCAATCTGTAGCAAACCTTTCAGCCAGCGCCAACTTGTAGGCTTACCACTCGCTGTCGAACTACTCGATTCGATAACAGCAGACACCCCAATTAAAATCACAGTCACTGCTAAAGCCAAGCGATCATCCAATTTTTGTACAGAATCAGCATTGGCCAATTTACTGATTAGCAAAGCCACGATATTGATTACCGATAAATAGAGGAAAGATTTCCCAAATTTAGAAGCTTTGGACATGAGGAGGTAAGACAACAACCTATTGCTTCCCAGTCTAAGGGATTATTGGAGTTCGTGGAACTGGCATCTTGCCAGTAAAAAGTGGAACTGGCATCTTGCCAGTAAAGAGTAGAACTGGCATCTTGCCAGTAAAGAGTAGAACTGGCATCTTGCCAGTAAAGAGTAGAACTGGCATCTTGCCAGTAAAGAGTAGAACTGGCATCTTGCCAGTAAAAAGTAGAACTGGCATCTTGCCAGTAAAAAGTGGAACTGGCATCTTGCCAGTAAAAAGTGGAACTGGCATCTTGCCAGTAAAAAGTGGAACTGGCATCTTGCCAGTAAAGAGTGGAACTGGCATCTTGCCAGTAAAGAGTAGAACTGGCATCTTGCCAGTACAGTCCAGAAGTCAGGTTTCTTTGATGTAGTGCGAGCATCTTGCTCGCGTCTCACCTCCAGCGAACGAGACGTTGAAAATAGTTTATATGACCACACCTATTCCATTATTCAATATAATCCCAAAAACAGCAGTACTTGTCAATAGAAAATTGAATTCCGTAATTTAACTACAAAACCCGCCCAAGCGATAACTACTCGATTACAAAATCTCTCCAACCCAACACCAACATGCAAAAAAAAGCAATCGCGCCAGCTTGCTATACTCTTGGGCGATTACCCAAACAGCTTACCAACTGCCCAGAACCCCGACTTCTTCTGTGAAGTCGGGGTTCTTAAACGCTGGCAAATTAGCGATCGCACTCATTGGTCATTTATCATTTATCCATTAGTACCTAATTTTCTGAAAGATGCTTGTAGTGAAGTTGATTAATAGCCGGATATAAGTAATCAAAGGAATTATCGATTTTAATCATAGGGGATATGTTGATTGGGCGCACGTCGGTGCGCCCCTACACAAACATTTCGGCAATGCCCACCCTACGAGCTACAGATATTATTGGCAAAATCGTTCTGGGTGAATGTAGGGGCGTATTGCATACGCCCTATGCAAGATATTTCCTTTGATTTGGCTTGTCCTCATTCAAAAAAACAGTTGAAACTCTGGTGGAATAATCATCCCGTGGAACAGGCTTCTAGCCTGTGGCAATCTGAATCAAATCATAATTTCGGCCACGGGCAAGATGCTAGTTCCACAGATGTGAGTTCTACAAACTAGTAGCGTGACACAGCTAAAAAGGTGTAATAGGAAATCGACGGCTTCCTTGTAAATTAAGGTTTTGAGCCAAAATCTATTCCCTCATTTTAACTGTGTCACGCCACTAGTGGCGTGACACAGCTAAAATGGTGGAATAGAATTGTAGGGGCGCACTGCGTGCGCCCAATTTCACCGTTAAATTTATTCCACATTTTTAGGTGGGTCACGCCACTAGGACACCAGCTGGCGCTCAGCGCCAAAGAACTTTTGGAAAATCCCAGCAGAGGTATAATAATCCAGGGTAGGCTGATAGCTAAGATAACTAGTTCAACCCAGTAACAAGAGCCAAAAGTAACCATCATGCAGCTGCTGTGCCTCAGTAATGGTCATGGAGAAGACATCATTGCCGTCCGTATTTTAGAAGAATTGCAGGCTCACTCAAATGCTCCAGAACTAGCCGCTTTGCCCTTAGTGGGTGAAGGACTAGCTTATAGCCAACTAGAAGTACCGATTATTGGGGCAGTGCGAACCATGCCTTCCGGTGGTTTTGTCTATATGGAAGGACGTCAGCTGCTACGAGATTTACGGGGTGGCTTACTGCAACTGGCTTGGACTCAATTAAAAGCGGTTCGTCGCTGGAGTCAAAAAGGAGGTGTCATCTTAGCAGTAGGGGATATTGTACCTTTGTTGTTTGCCTGGTTGAGTGGCGCCCCCTATGCCTTTGTCGGTACAGCTAAATCTGAATACTATATCCGGGATGAATCTGGACCTTTACCCAATCGACCCCGTTGGGATGGTTGGTCTGGTTCGGTTTACTTACCTTGGGAACGGTGGCTGCTGAGTCATCCCCGCTGCCAAGCCGTGTTCCCCAGAGATTCCTTGACAGCAGAAGTATTGAATAATTGGTCGATACCAGCTTTTGATTTGGGTAATCCGATGATGGATAAAATTGAGTCAGAATCTCCAGAACCGCTATTTTATGACCCGGATGCCGAACTCAAAGAAATGGAGCGGTCTTTAATTATCACTCTTTTACCTGGTTCTAGGGAACCGGAAGCTTATGACAATTGGCAACAGATTGTTTTGGCGGTAGGGGGTATAGTGGATAACTTCCAAAAACAAAGTATCCTCTCCAATCCTGCTACACCATCACTGCTATTTCTCAGTGCGATCGCCCCAACCTTAAGTCTTGAACCATTGGGGGAAATCTTGGCAGGTCAAGGCTGGGTAGAGCAATCTATCGGATCTACAGCTACCAATGTTAAACTTCATGACCCAACCGCTGTCGCCTTCACTCTCAAAAACGCCACCCTCATTTTAACCCAAGATGACTATAACCTCTGCTTGCTCCAAGGAGACTGTTGCATCGCCATGGCAGGAACAGCTACAGAACAATTTGTCGGTTTAGGAAAACCCGCGATCGCGATTCCTGGAAATGGTCCCCAATTTACAAGAGCTTTTGCCGAAGCTCAAACTCGTTTATTAGGGCCTTCCCTAATTTTAGTCCAGCAGCCAGAACAAGTTGCTGGTATCATACAACAATTATTGCAGGATCCAGACTGGTTACAGTTGATTGGGGAAAATGGCCGTCGGCGAATGGGTAAACCTAGAGCAGCTCGTCGCATTGCCAATTGTTTGATGGCAAATGTATACTCATCTTAATATTTCGGAATTTTAACATGACCTCCCCAACCCCCTCTATTCAATTTTTTGAAGGGATTTACGAAGAATTAAGCAATGTCAGTTTACGGCGGAAACGCAGTTCGGGAATCCGAACGGTTTTAATGACCTTTAATTCCCTCAAAGCTATAGAAAAATTCAATAGCTTTACCAAGAAATATACTAATTCGATGTTGTTGACTGATGAAGAAGGGGTAATTAGTGTTACACCTTCCTCCCTCAAATTTGTCTTTAGTGGTCCAGAGGGGGATGAGTTAGCAAAAGTCAAGTGTGAATTTGAGATTGAAAAGGAAGAACACTGGGATAGGTTCATGCGCTTCATGAATCGCTATGCTGAAACTAACGGTATGGCTTATAGCGAAAAGGAAACATCTACCGGGAGTGAGGACAAGTAAAAGATGAAAGTAGCAATTACTGGAGCCACGGGATTTGTAGGCAGACGCCTAGTAGAGCAATTACTACTTCAAGGACATCAACCCTTAATCTTAACCCGTAACCGAACCAAAGCAGTTAGTACCTTCCCCAATCTGGAAATAGTTACCTATACCCCCAGCAAATCTGGTGATTGGCAACAAGCGATCGCTGGTTGCGATGCTGTGGTAAATTTGGCAGGAGAACCAATTGCCGAAAGTCGGTGGACATCAGAACGCAAACAGGAGATTCTCGACAGCCGTAAACTGGGAACCCAAACAATTGTTGAAGCTATTGCTCAAACAGAGCAAAGGCCAGGGGTGTTAGTTAATGCTTCCGCGATCGGCTACTATGGCACTAGTGAAACTACTAGCTTTGATGAAACCAGTCCTAGTGGCAATGATTTTCTGGCCAAGGTTTGCCAAGACTGGGAAGCTGAAGCCCAGAAAGTTAAAGAGGTTGGTGTCCGTGTTGTTATTCTGCGTCTGGGAATCGTTTTAGGAGATGGAGGAGGCGCACTGGCAAAAATGATTCCCCCATTTCAACTCTTTGCTGGTGGTCCTATTGGTACTGGACGCCAGTGGTTCTCCTGGATTCATCGGGATGACCTGGTGAATTTAATTATAGAAGCAATAATGAATCCAGAGATGGCAGGGGTATTTAATGCCACAGCACCTAACCCAGTCCGGATGTCAGAATTTTGTCAAGCTTTGGGAGAAGTACTCCAGCGTCCCTCTTGGTTACCAGTTCCTGGATTGGCTCTAGAAGCACTGTTGGGAGAAGGTGCCATAGTGGTTTTGGAGGGTCAACAGGTGTTACCGAAAAAAACTACTAGCTGTGGATTTGAATATAAATATCCCACGGCTAAACAGGCTCTAACGGAAATTTTGAGAATGGGGAATTGAGAATTGGGAATTGGGAATTGGGAATGGGGAATGGGGAATTGGGAATTGGGAATTGGGAATTGGGAATTGGGAATGGGGAATTGGGAATTGGGAATTGGGAATTGGGAATTGGGAATGTCTTCCTTAAATAACACGTTAGTGCAGCGGCACGAAATGCAATCACCGAAAGCGGCGGGAAGCCCATTCCTTCTCTAGATGGGAGGGATAGCCGCCATTGGTGTCAACTTAACGTAAAACCTTTACC
>JAAHGR010000464.1 GCA_010672425.1 Symploca sp. SIO2E6 | reverse complement strand
CCCCCTTTGAAAGGGGGAAGCCAGAGGATGCTACGCTTTTGGTTCCACGGGGGACTTTTACTGCCCCCCTTTCTAAGGGGGGTTGGGGGGATAAAGGTGTACCACATAACAGCGAAAACTGCTGTAATCATTTCTTCATAGCGAATATTTCGGCAATTCCATCAATTTTGAACTTTGTTTGCGTAGCATGGTGAGCAAAGCGAGGCAAACTTTGAACTCGCCGTTAGGCGCTCATTCTCATTCAACTCACAAATCAATCGTGTAGTAGTCTACAGAAGAATTCCCTTTACCCTGACGCCAGATGCTGTCGGCTTCCCAAGCACCATTTTCTTTACTGCGGCGGCGGGTGCGCACAGTAAGTTTATCTGCTTCAAATTGCAGTAGGTTGTATTGCCAGGGAGTACCGGTGACTAATTCTTGGGTAGGTGCGCCGAAGGTTCCAGCACAAATTTGGTCGAGTTTTCGTCCATTTTGGCTCCTGTCGTAGCGGTAGTTGCTGGTTTCGGCTTTGTGGATGTGTCCGTGGAGGAAGAAGCGGAATCCGGCGACGGCGAGTTGATCTAGAAAAGCGGTATCGGTAATTCTGTCTTCGTTGGCACTAACAACGGGATGATGCCAAACTGCGATTTTCAGGCAATTGTCGTAATCCCGGTTACGGCGAATTTCCGTGATAGCCTTGCTGAGAGCATTCATATTGATGCTGGCACGGGATTTGTAGTGGTGATCTAGTTGCCAAGCAGAATTTAATCCTAAGAATAGGAGGTTTTGTTCTGGTAGGTGGTAAAGGATGCCTTGTTGGTTGTAGTCTTGGGGATAGGGTTGGTTTGCGATCGCTTCGTAGAAATTACTAAAATTGACAAAGCGCTGTTTGTATTTATCTTCATCTCGGACTCGGATTACAGTATCATCTACTTTAATATAGTGACCTTCTTCAGGTTCACCCTCGTAGTATTCCAGATCAACAAGCTTGTAAGCATCTTTTGCCTGTTGCCAATTGAGGTCATGGTTACCGGGAACGATGATAATCTGTTCTGGTTCTAGGGGGAAGTCTTGACGGAGATGGTGGAGAAACTGTTCGGCAGCTTGGTATTCTTCGGGAGTGGAGTGGTTGGCAATGTCGCCGGAGAGGATAAGAGCATCCAGATGAGGGATTTCTAGTTCACGTCGGAGGTCTTCTGCTAGTTGGTTAGACCAGAGTTTAGCTTGATCAGGCTTGGTAATATGAAGATCTGATAGGTGGAGGATATACCTCAAGCCTACAGATGAACTTGTCTGTTCTAGTCCATTATCACAGTCTTTTGTCTCATCCTTGTGCTTCTTAGCAATAAGATTGTCAATAAATTCCGATGTATTCAACGAGACACGAGTAATTGGAATGTCAAAACCAGTGATACTTGGAGGTAGTGTTGGGAAGTAGAAGGCAAGATCGACTTTTCCTTCAAGGTTGCCGGGGGTATTCCACAGAGAAAGGAGGAAAGTTTCCTTGAGTTCAGTTTCAACTTGAATAGAACGACCTAAATAGTTTTCCAGGCTAGTTGCTGCAGCTTCTAGATCGTTGTTTTTCAGGTCAATTAGAGCTTTGAGCCACCAGTTGGGACTACCTTCTACAGGTTTCAATTGATAATCCTGAAGAATTTGCTGGGCAGTTTTGGGATCGCCTGCACTGAGCCAGGAGAAAGCGGCTTGACTTCTAAGAGCAAGGTAGTTAGGACTTTGAGCCATGCCCTCAGATGCAATTTCTGCTGCTCTTTGCCAGTTTTCTTGAAGTTGAGCAAATAGGCTTTGACCTAGTGCCAAAATAGGAGGAGAAAGTTGGATGTCATCTGTTCCTGCTAGGATTTTTTCTAACTCAGCTTGGTTTTGAGTAGCCGTATTCATCAACATCAGAGGTTCAGCAAGTCGATATCGCTGATTAACTGGAATTTTTTGCAGTCCATCTTTTAAGAATTGATTTGCTTCAACAATTCGACCGTCTCTAACTAGAATTTTCTGAACACATTGATAAAGATAATGTATGCCTTTTTCAGGAGGAAAATAATCGATACCCTGACGCAACAGCTCGATTGCCTCATCTGTCCGATTGGCTTGGGCTAGTAAATTACCGCAAATAGTGTATAAGCTTCTAACTTGATACTCAGGAGGAATACAATCAATACCCTGACGTAGCAACGCGATTGCCTCATCTGTTCGATTGGCTTGGGCTAGTAAATTACCGCAAATAGTGTATAAGCTTCCAACGTCAGACTTAGAAAGAATACGATCAATGCCTTGGCGCAATAATGTAATCGCCTCATCTGTTCGATTAGCTTGGGCTAGTAAATTACCGCAAATAGTGTATAAGTTTCTAACGTCATACTCAGGAGGAATACGATCAATGCCCTGGCGCAATAATGTAATTGCCTCATCTGTTCGATTAGCTTGGGCTAGTAAATTACTGCAACTGATGTATAAGCTTTCAACGCCATATTCAGGAGGGATGCGTTCGATGCCTTTGCGCAAAAGCTCAATCGCCTCATCCACACGATTAGTTTGGGCTAGTAAATTACCACATCTCGTGTATAAGTTTCTAACGTCATACTCAGGAGGGATGCGTTCGATGCCTTTGCGCAAAAGCTCAATCGCCTCATCCACACGATTAGTTTGGGCTAGTAAATTACCGCAAATAGTGTATAAGTTTCTAACGTCATACTCAGGAGGAATACGATCAATGCCCTGGCGCAAAAGCTCAATCGCCTCATCCACACGATTAGCTTGGGCTAGTAAATTACCACATCTCGTGTATAAGTTTCTAACATCATACTCAGGAGGAATACGATCAATGCCCTGGCGCAAAAGCTCAATCGCCTCATCTGTTCGATTAGCTTGGGCTAGTAAATTACCGCAATTCGTGTATAAAGTTCTAACGTCATACTCAGGAGGAATAAGATCAATGCCCTGGCGCAATAATGTAATCGCCTCATCAGTTCGATGAGCTTGGGCTAATAAATTACTGCAATTCGTGTATAAGCTTTCAACGTTATACTCAGAAGAAATACGAGCAATGCCCTGGCGCAATAATGTAATCGCCTCATCTGCCCGGTGAGCTTGGGCTAGTAAATTACTGCAATTCGTGTATAAGCTTTCAACGTTATACTCAGGAGGGATATGATCAATACCCTGGCGCAACAACGGGATCGCCTCATCAATTCGGTTATGTCGTTGCAACAGTATTCCGCAAGCAAAATAAAGTTTATTTCTACTGTGATCATGAGCAATGCGAGAGATCCCTTCTCTAAGCAAATCAGCTGCTTCATCAATTTGGCCTGAACGTTCCAATAATTCTGCACAGTGCCTGTAGAGTTGATAAAGCCCTTCGTAATTGCCAATTTTATGAATGCCATCTTTCAGAATATCAGTTGCTTGCTCAATCTCCCCTAATTGTTCTAACAAATCTGCACAATTCTCCCAAAGAACACTTTGACTGTAGTCACTTGGAACCCTCCGAATTCCTTGCTCTAACAAACTAGCAGCAGCTTTCACCTGTCCTGAATCAGCTAACAACTTCCCACATGCTAGATACAAAGGCACAGTTCCACGAATTGCTGGAATTGTATCAATGCCATGTTTCAACAGAGCGATCGCTTCTTCTAGTTGACCGGTTCTAGCCAACAAATTTCCCCATCGCTCATACAAGGGAACCTGGCTTTGAGCAGAGGGTAACCTCCGGAAGCTATCTTGGAGTAGCTCAACTGCCTTGTTCCCATTTCCCGACTGAATCAACAATTCTGTACAGCTCTCGTAGAGCACAAAGGGATCGTGTTCTGGGGGGATGTTATGAATCCCTGCTTTGAGGAGATTAACTGCTTCTGGTAAGCGTTCAGCTTTTACTAGTAGATTGCCACAACACTGATAGAGTTGATTGAGTCCATATTCCGGTGACACCCGTTCGATACCTTTTTCTAATAAACTTACTGCTTCATCCACCCGCTCAATCTGGCAAAGTAACTCAGCACAATTCTGATACAAGTTTACTAAATTATGTTCCGGGGATACCTGGCGGATTCCTTGCTTGAGCCAGATTACAGCCTGCTCTATTTCCTTAGCTTGAGTGAGCAGAGTTGCTCCCTGTTGATATAAAGCAGTCAGTCCTAATCCTGAGGGAATCTGTTGGATACCATCTTCGAGTAACTTAATCGCATCATCTAAGCGATCGCAAAGTTGCAAAAGTTCTGTACAACGGTTATAGAGTCGTTCGACTTCTTCATCCACACTTACTTGACTGATACCTTGCTGACAAGTGTCTAAAGCTGTCTGGGGATCACGCAATTGTAATTCTAACTCTACCCGCAACAACCAACTAGTTACTTTTAGCCCTAATCCTGTAGCCTGCTTAGCATGGTCTAGTGCTTGTTCGAGGTCCCCCTTTTGGCGTCGTGCTTGCAATAGCCACACCAGATAGCACTCCAACTCCTCTGAATAGATAGCTTTGGCTAAAACTGAAAACACCAGAATATTTTCATCCAATTCCTCCCTCTTTTTGGGAATTGATTGCTTACTTTGAGTCGTCGCTTTGAGGTACTGCTCAAAATTTTGGGCAATCTGTCCCAATTCTTGCTCCCGTTGCGACTGTACCAGGTGATACCGAGTTTCTAAAAAAGAGCCCCCAAGCTTTGAGCCTTCAATGTCCAGCTTTAAGAAAGGCTTCATATAAAAATCAGCAGCTTGGGAATGAGCGGCTTTCCAGAGATCCGGCTCTTCCTTTAACTGCTGCAAGACAATTGCTCTAGCAACAGGGTGTAAAGAATACCATCGCCTATCGAGACGTTCGAGTAAGAAGCGATTAGTTAATCCAGCAGATTTTTGGTTAAACTCTTTTTTCGGTCGATCAAGTAACGACTCCATTGCTTTACGCTTGAAGGGTTTGCGGTATACTGCCAGTTGCTTCAGAAATAACATGATTTCTGGAGAGAGATATTTCAAAGTTTGCTTCAGCAGTAGTTCTTCCAAACGATACAGAAAATCCTCAGAAACCTCGCGCTCCTTTAACTCCCAATTTTCTGGGCTAATTCCAATCAAATCATCCAGGGATTCATTCTCTAAACAACCGACAAGCACCTCCATTGCCCGTGGATTGCGACCCAGCCAATTTACCACATCTCGACGGCGTTCTATTGGTACATGTCTCTCTTTAGCTTTCTCTCGCAAATGCCGTCCCAAGAGTTGTTCTGCCTCGAGTATTTCCAAAGCAGGTAATTGCTTTACCTCATAAGGTTCTGACCACCGAGCACCTGGTTCAATTAGCCGGTTAGTTAACAATAATAAACGACCCGGAATATTGGGTCGATTGGCAATTCTCTGAAAAATCTGTTCTAGAGTCTGTATCGGTTGCCCTGTTTCTGGCAGTAATGCTCGCTGAAACTCGTCCACCACGATTAAAATTGGTCTTCGCAAAACTACCTTAAGAGCCTGTTCTAAAGATCTCCCCTCTTTCACCGCATCTGCTATTTTGTCATGCCCTTCCCAGGATAGTTCCTCACTTAAATCTAGAAGTAAATCATTAACTGCATTGGCTCCCCCCTCCGGCATATCCACCTTCACCGCTGTCCAATTTCCATGACCTCCTACTACTTCAACTCCTGCAACTTTTCTCATTAATGCATAGGCAAGGGAAGATTTTCCTACTCCTGGAAATCCCTCCAAAAAGCAAATCGGCGGCCCTTTTTGCAACCAATCCTGGTGAAGCCACTGCAATAGTTGTGTATGGGTCTGTCCAACTAACTCTGCCATGGAATCAGAGGAATATACTTGACGATACTTGTAGGGGCTGGTTTAGGGATATCTTAACCTATTCTACGATAAGCGTCATACAAAACCCGCCCTATCGATAACCTTGCCGATTGCCAAAAATTTCCACTCCCACATAGATACAGCAGTTTGCTCTGCTATGCGGTACAGTCTTGATCCCCCTAAATCCCCCTTAATAAGGGGGACTTCCGGAAAAGTGTACTTCATTACACAAAAAGCGCTGTAATTGCGTAGGGGCGGGTAATGGGATATCTTAACCTATTTTACGATAAGGCTCAGACAAAACCCGCCCTGTCAATAACCTTGAGGATTGCCAAAAATTTCCACTCCCACATAGATAATTGCGTAGGGGCGGGTAATGGGATATCCTAACCTATTTTACGATAAGGCTCAGACAAAACCCGCCCTATCGATAACCTTGCCGATTGCCAAAAACTTCCACTCCCACAGAGATAATTGCGTAGGGGCGGGTAATGGAACATCTTAACCCATTCTACGATAAGCGTCAGACAAAACCCGCCCTATCGATAACCTTGCCGATTGCCAAAAACTTCCACTTCCACATAGATAATTTCGTAGGGGCGGGTAATGGAACATCTTAACCCATTCTACGATAAGGCTCAGACAAAACCCGCCCTGTCAATAACCTTGCCGATTGCCAAAAACTTCCACTTCCACATAGATAATTTCGTAGGGGCGGGTAATGGAACATCTTAACCCATTC
>JAAHGR010000463.1 GCA_010672425.1 Symploca sp. SIO2E6 | reverse complement strand
GCTGGGAATATGCAGGATGTGTTAGCTGTTTTACAAGAGGGTTTGCAGTCTCCTGAACATGCCGCATTTGTTCATAAATTAGGCTTGTAGGTTGGGTGAAGCTCTCATGAAACCCAAGGCCAACTCTCTCGGTGTTGGGTTTCGCTTTTGGTCGTTTCCTTTGAGATTTTGGTCAAAGGTTTGACAACGCTTAACCCAAACTACAACTGCTCAATCTTCGCCTGTAACTCTACGAGATCAGGATGTTGAGTAAGATCAAGCTGAGTAATTGCCCAATCCAAAAAAGAGTCTAGAGAAATATAGCTATTCTTTATAAAGTAAATTTACCTCCTGCTGGCACAACTGTATACTGGTTACCTACTATACGATTAAGTAATGCGTAGTCCAAACTAGTTTTCTCACCCTCACAAAAAATTGTTTTTCCACTAACGACTCTCACAATCAAACCTCCAATCGTATAACATATGCTTTAGGTACTAGCTGTGCTATGTAATCAGAATGAGTTGTAATAATAAATTGATTATTTTTGCCTAATTTGTGTAAAGCCCTTAGCAACGCTTGTTGCATTGGTGGATGTAAATGCAATTCAATTTCATCAATCAAGATTACAGAGTTGTTAATATTCCAATTGGCGAAATCCATCAGTATTGGAAAAGTAGCACGCTCACCACCAGACATCTCAGATATCTCATACTGATTTCTGCCATCATAGAGATAAAACCAGGGTTCACTCAAGATATCATCAATTCCTTCCCGTGGAACAGGACCTTCAAAGCTACGCTTGGGAAAAATAGCTTGATAAGCCTGCTCAATTTCAGCATATAAGTCCTTCTGCCCAGGACGTAATTGCTGATATCTTCCTGCGTCAAGATTTTGATGAAACTGTTGCAATTTAGATAAGCGATCGCGTAAAATATCATCCGTAATTTCAATTTTACTATCCTGATTTTCAGGAGTTAAGCTAGTCGAGGTTCTCTGCTCTGTATACCATAAAACTGAGCCAACTCGTTCAAACACGGGAAAACCTTCGGAGCGGAGCAGTTGTTTGGCATATTCTCTGCCCTTAAATTGAAACAATTGAGCAGCAGTATCTGCCTGAACTCTTCCATCTCGCCATCTCAGGTTTACCACATATTCCTGAGCAGGAGGTGTTAAATCCCGCCCCATTTCTTGTAATTTCTGCTGAAACTCTTGAACTGCCTTGAGTTCTGGCAATGAAAACTGTACTTGTACAGTAACATCTGATTCAAACTTGCCCCAGTTACTTGCTACTAATTCATAATTAAATCCTGCCCATTCCAAATCAGACAGTAACTTTAATCGTCCAGTTGCTACCCCTAACGTTGCTGCAATTGCTTGTAGAAGACTGGTTTTGCCAGCACCGTTCATTCCGATGAGAACTATCAAATCTCGTGCCAATCCAGTTTCTGGATCAGTGAAATCAAATGAAGAATTACGAAATTGTTTAAAATACTTTAACTGGAGAGACTTAACTTTCATCACAAGGTTAATTTTTGCTTAATCTTACTTGCACCGACTAAACCATAACTTTTTGCCGACTCCCAAGAAATATCTGGAAGATTCTGAAGCATCTCATCCCAAGTACTATGAGCCTGCAAGGCTTCTACCACAACTGAAAGCGGCTCCGAGAGTACAGAGGAAAAATCCGCTTCTTCGGGCAGCCTAATCTGGAAAGCTAACTTTTCTTGGGGTGGCATAAACTGAGCATCAACACCTGCTCGATTTCCTCTAGGATCAATACGATACCAACCAACTTCAGGTAAATAAACCGCATTGAAACCGTGTAAACTATAGGGAGCGCCTTGATCATCAATACTCAATCGCTGATAGCAAAATCCTGCTGGAATACCATTAGCCCTGAGTAATGCAGCTAGCAAATGACTTTTAGCGTAACAGTAACCTGTCTTATGTTGGAGTACATCCGAGGCTCGACAGGTAACAGGGTTCATCTGATAGTCACAACTATGGGCAATCTCATCTCGAACCCATTCAAAGCAAACTTTAGCGATCGCTTCCGATATTTGGTATTCTGAGGCAATCTTCTGGGCAAGTGCTAAAATTGCCGGATGCTGCCAGTTAATAATGGCACTCGCTTGCAAGTATTCTTCCATAACTGAATTTCACCACAAAAACAACTTCCTTTAACCATAAAAAATCTTCCTTGTCCCCCTTGTCCCCCTTGTCTCCCTTGTCCCCCTTGTCTCCCTTGTCCCCCTTGTCTCCCTTGTCCCCCCCATCCCCCCATCCCCCCATCCCCCTTGAAGTGAGTACAGACTTCTGCCAAAATGCACTAGTTAATTTTTCTACCATCCTACAAAAAGATGAAGAGGACTAAAAGCTGTCGCGTCTGTGGCTATTATGACCAAGATGAAAACTTTTGTGCTGTAGCCCCTGATTATATTGGTAAAGCTCATATATGTGCCGATTTTGAGCTTGCTGTCGAACTTGATGACGATGAAGACTTTATAGACTGGAAGCAACTTACTTATGAGCAGCTGAGTAAAGATTACCTGGAAAAGTTGCTCTCCCCCTATGGGAAAATAGAAGTCGAGCGCACCATCAGCAACTCTCCTGTACGAGACATCGACTTATGGTTTGCTCCCAAAGTATCCGAGTTACCCCAAGAGTTAGGCTTATTAGCCAGACTAGCTAAAACTAGAGCCTTACTTGAACCATCTCACATTCCTGTGACACCTGATGAGATTAGTGGCAGTCTGCTCAAATTATTAGAAGTCCAGGGAGAGTTTTATCGAGCCGCCGAGATAGCCAAAGTGGAATTTTATGAGTTGAGCTTACCCTGGTTATGGGTTTTGACTCCCAGCACCTCACAAGACACTTTAGAGGGATTTGGTGCTGAACCCAAGCCAGATGAAGAGAATGGGATTTATGTGATGGCTCCGGCATTCAAGACTGGAATAGTAGTGATTAATGAGCTACCCCACAACCACAAAACCCTGTGGCTGAGGCTTTTAGGAAGAGGAATAGTACGCCATCAAGCAATATTAGAATTAGTTGCCCTACCTACTGATCATCCCCTGCGCTCAGTTGGCTTAGAATTACTCTACAACTTACTTTCTCACATCAAAGCTTTACCAGAACAAAATGACGAGGATAGGTGGCTAATGGAGCTACTGGATGAGGTGTTAGGTGTTAGGTGTTAGGCAATGGTGACAAATTATACCAAATCCGGCACAGATACCCCCGTTATGTCCCACCCTGTAGAGACGTTGCATGCAACGTCTCAGAGCAGGTTCCGCGGTTTTATCAAAACTGGGGTGGTCAACCCGGATTTGGTATTAAGCATTCATAGCAATTTGTCAAGGGGCAGGGGGAGCAGGGGGAGCCTCACAAGGGTAGGTTTTTTACATAAGATGCTAGGGTCGGTGAGACAAGAATGCACAACAGCTTATACTCATTACTTCAAAACCCAAATTAATCGACTTATTCAGCAGACCCTAAGTATTACTAAATTCTTGGGCTATGTAACCAATATTTTCAATAATCTCAGTGACGTTGCTGATGTGACAATTACCACTGTGGATCAATACCTTCTCATTTTCTAGTACCAGAAACTCCCACACTCCCCCATCCGTAATGATACCATATGCTTTATGTTGTTCAAACTTTCTCCTGGTGGCATACATCTCAGCAATACATTGTCCGAGTCCATCTGAAAGTTTGTTCGGTTTTACTTCTACTACCGATATGATTGGGGGAGAAAAATCTAAAACGTCAAGGGTTAATGCGCCATCCCAATCACCGTTGAGCTGATGTGGTAAATCAGGTGTCTCCTCTTTGGGTAGATCTACTGGTTGCTCAAAAAATAAACCTAGGTTATAGATAATACTAGCCTCTATCAATATTGGTGAGACTAAAAGACCGAGTCTGGTTGCTTCGTTGGTATGAGCAATTCTGGTTCGTGCAGCTAAACTATCAATTCTCTGTTGAAACTCTATATAGGCTTTTGTTTCCTTATTACTTTGGCTAGCATTAAAGATGTTACTTAAGTTAATTGTGATTTGGAAAAAAATTTCTAATTGAGTTTTACTATAATCCTTATATTCATTGTATGACATGATTAATCTCCAAGTCTGCTGTGCTCTAAGTAGGTTGGTCTTAATATTTATCGTTGGGACAAGGCAGAGGGCAGAAGGCTCCAAGGCAGAAGGGAAGAGGATTTTAGTCCCCTTAATATTTGTCAACATACTTTCGTTTATTTATGCCTACCTACTTATCAAGATAGTTCTTAAGTCCTAATGTAGTCAATACGGGCACTACCAAGGGTAAACTGATAAACTAAGTCTGGCATTGATATAAGGGAGGAACATTTGAAGATCTCAAAGCAGATTTTTTAGATCTATATTGGCTCCCATGATGAGGTTTATTAGATACATATTTGAGCAATTAGTATTTTCAATAGTTTTGAGTTTTTTCCCTGATGATTTGCCCCTTGAGTACCTACCAAGATCTGAAAACCTGCGATCGCGTTGGTAGTCAATACCGGGTTATGGTAGTATGCCCCATCGGGCTTAACATTGAGATACGGGCGGCGCACCATGCTTCGCCAACCGTCCCCCGGTGGTGTAAACAATTGCTAAACAAATCGGGACAAATAAATTGGCATCGGCTAGTATGAGCGGTTAGTTAGGCAAAAAACTAAACTCCGTTGTAACTTGATCGTGATTGATTTGAACCTTGGCAGTTTCTCTCTACTGGTTATACTAGTAAGCGTAGATTCAACAACTCGATAACTTGCAAGTCGTACTAGGAGCCGTGACCAAGATGTTGGGATGTACAACAAGGGTAATTTTCTAATCTCTTACTTTTGGAGGATGACTTTTATTGATTCTTTATCTGTTGACCTCTTTCCCAACCAGAGAAACTAATACTGCTTCGAGCGTTTGATTTTCCAAAACGGAACTATTCCTTAAGATATACCCACACTGGTTGATAGTGTGGGGAATATGGGAAGTGTGGGAAGTGTGGGGAGTGTGGGAAGTGTGGGGAGTGTCGGAAGATAGATTATTCCACTACTCATTACTCATTACTCATTACTCATTACTCATTACTCATTACTCATTACTCATTACTCAAATTTCCTGGCATCTACATCAAACAGGTGCATTTACCAACCTGTAGTCGATGGAAAGCCAACATGAATAATTTCAATTCCAATATTTTCACCAATCGAGTTTCTCGTGATGAGGATAACGAAATAGCAGCATTTCCCCGGAAGGAACTTGGTTCCTTAACCGATACTTTAGTGATTATTGACCCCAGAGTCGAAGCCTATCAAGTATTGGCAGAGGGGGTTCACCAGGGGACTAAAGTCCAGATCCTTGACCCTAATCAGGATGGCATTGAACAAATTACTCAGGCTTTGAGTGAGTATCCTAATACCAAAAGTTTGCATATTGTCTGCCATGGCGCCCCAGGAATTCTCCATTTGGGTAGTACCTGGCTGCGGACAGAGAATTTGGAACAATACCGCCAGCAGTTGCAAAGTTGGGGAGTGGCGGAGATTTTGTTCTATGCCTGTAACCTAGCAGCTGGGGAAGCCAATCCTTCCTCTTCATCCTTTCTCAACCGTTTTCATCAGCTAACTGATGCTAATATTGCGGCTTCGGCGCACAAGATTGGTAATGCGCTTAAGGGTGGTTACTGGTATTTAGAACAGCAAATTGGTCGAATTCAGAGTGAATTGGCCTTTGGCTCAGCCGTGATGGAGTCCTATCCTGGGGTTTTTCCGGTTAATGTGTTTCCGCTCAATCTTACTACTAATGAAGATGGAACTCAAGATGGAATTTTTGTGATCTTTCTCTCTGGCACTCCACCCACTGAGCCGGTTTTCGTTTCCCTTAATCTGAGTGACTCTTCAGAAGGCACTCTGAATACAGGCAATTTATTGATTTTCAATCCTGGTGATCCTCTGTTTCAGGTAGTCACGGTTAGTGGAGTGGATGATGCGATTGTTGATGGTGATGTTACCTACGATATTGAGATTACGTCTGCTAGTGGTGATCCCAATTTTGATGGCGCGATGGAAGTTATTCAGGTAACCAACCTGGATAACGATTCGGCACCTAATATCTCCATCGATGATGTGACAGTGGATGAAGCGGCTGGGGTTGCCACCTTTACCGTGAGTTTGGATCAAGCGAGTGCCCAGGATATTACGGTAGACTTTAATACTACCGGCGGTTCAGCAGTTGACGGCGATGACTTTGATAACTTGACCACCCCCGTTAGTCCTTTGGTTATTACTGCTGGACAGACATCTGCCACCATTTCAGTACCGATTATCAATGATAACCTTAACGAAGCTGATGAAACCTTCACTGTCAATTTAACCGGTGCTACCAACGCTAACATTCTTGATGGTCAAGGTGTTGGTACAATTACCGATGATGACCCCCTACCGAATCTGTCCATTGATGATGTGACGGTTAATGAAAATGCTGGTACTGCGACGTTTACCGTAAGTTTGAG
>JAAHGR010000462.1 GCA_010672425.1 Symploca sp. SIO2E6 | reverse complement strand
TAATGCGTTGGAAGTTTCTTCCAGAAGTCATCCAAGGTCATGTTTTCCAAATTCTTAATGAAACAGGCTTAGATGGTCAAAAGATTTGCGATGTAATTTCTATTACTTGTTTTAGTCCCTATCGAGTCAATGATTACTATGTGCCAATTACTGATCCTTCCCAAGTAGAGGATTTCTTTATTGAGAAGCAACCAGCCACGTCTACTTACCTAGTGCCAACTCTGAATCACTTCTTAAACCAGTGGTTTGCTACCAGAAATCAGCGCGGGGGTTTTTTTATTATCTACACCGATGGTCAGATTGACGATCTCGATGAGTTTGTTAAACTGATTGAAGCAACTTGTAGGAAACTCAACAGCCAAGATGAACTAAAAATTGTGATTATTGGTATTGGTAGTGAAATTGACCCCGAATTTTATCTTTTATTAGATAAGAATACTAGAGGTTTTAAAGATGTCAATGGCTCAGATTGTAATATAGTTGTCTTTGATTTATTAAATGAAGCTGGTGACGTAATTGATCTACTAGATCGTCAGCTTGAAAATCCAGAACTAGGAATGCCAATGTGGGCTAAAGAGCAATATCCAGAGTTATTTTATTGAAGGGAGTAGGGAGTAGCGAATAGGGAATGTTCCTTTAATATTATGGTTTGCTACATGGAGATGGCTTCCACACTGATGTAGCAAACCCTAGTAGCGTGACACAACTAAAATTGCGGCTTATCGGCAAGAACTTGAGCAATAAATGAGGCATTTGAGAGAGTGACGATGCAGACCCTAAACTAAATCCGATGGCTCAATTCCGAGTTCCTTCAACTTTGCGGCAAGGATATCAGCTCGTTGTTGTTGTTGCTCAGCTCGTTGTTGTTGTTGCTCAGCTTTCTGTTGTTCTTCTTCGGCTCTTTGTTGTAATAGTTCTTTTTCTTGTCGTTCCTGCTCAGCTCGTTGTTGTTCTCGCTCAGCTCGTTGTTGTTCCTGCTCAGCTCGCTGTCGTTCCTGCTCAGCTCGCTGTCGTTCCTGCTCAGCTCGCTGTTGTTCTCGCTCAGCTCGCTGTTGTTCGTGATCTCCCCTTTCTCGTTCTTCGCGATATGTTCTTAAAAATTCTCCCCGTTGAGGATTGAAAAACCGTAACTCACCGTTGGGAAATAACCACAGTTCTAATCCTAACACCAATGAG
This sequence comes from Symploca sp. SIO2E6, assembly GCA_010672425.1. Taxonomy (GTDB): domain Bacteria; phylum Cyanobacteriota; class Cyanobacteriia; order Cyanobacteriales; family Coleofasciculaceae; genus Caldora. Next base: position 5,354 of record JAAHGR010000462.1, on the reverse strand, counting down.
GGAACCACAATGGTTCCGTTTTCCAGGTATTTGGGAGTTATCGTAGAGTAACCATTTTTTGTTAAACGCTGTCCTTTGAGGGCGGGTTTGAGATAATCCCCACTGGGGTCGTACTGAAAATACTCCGACACTCCCATTCTCGCATAAGTCACTGGTTTTTCTTGTTCGTCCTTACTGCGGGTGCTGCTCGAAGTTACTTCTAGAACCCAATCGGGTGTTTTTCCCTGTTCTTCCCACACTTTGTAACTTTTGCGGGGACGGTTGTCTACTCCAAAGATGACAAACACATCGGGGGAGACTACTGCATTGGAGACTCCTTGTTCATAACATAGCCAAAGATTGCCGGAAACGTAAACATCCTCCTCCTCTTGAAAATGGATTTTGAGGGATTCGACCCCATAAACTAGATAATCGCGGTTAGAATCACTTTCTGCCATAGGTGAGCCGTCTGGTTCTGGATAAACAACTGGTGTTTTAAGAGGAGAGAGAGTCATTGGAATTGAGAATTGAGAATTGTTAGATTGCCTCATTGTCTCAATTCTAAGCCTGATTGATGGAACATAGTACCATAATCTGGTATTGACTACCAGCGCGATCGCAGCCTTGGTAGAGGGTTTTCGGATTTCGGCAGGTTTAACTGAGGATGGTTGGGAGAGCTGGAAAATTAGACCTTAAAGGCTATTTTTCTTGTGTTGAGGTGAAAATTGAACTTCGTCCACAGTCGTAAGAAGCGGAGAATTACCCGAAGCAATTCAAAATAGTTCTTTGCGATAAGACATAAAGTAAAAGACTTGCAGCAGCTGCGGCAGCTAATGGCTGATGCTTATCATTCTTCTTGCCATCAGCCCAATCACATATTGACTTAATCAAAATCCAAGGTGTTTCAAGTGAATTAGCTGCTGAGCAAAAACCGATTCCTTCCATTTCACCACCCTTAGCATGGGGAAATCGCTTAAATAGATCAGCCTTGAATTCCGGATTATCCACAAGCTTATCTCCAGAAAGAACAGGACCAGGAATAAGGTTACAAGGGGAACCATCGGGGCGATAAAACTCCCATTCATAAGCCTGCTCAAATAAGCCCAATAGGCTCCTGTTGCTTGGTGGACGACTCCCGCGATCTGTAATTCCGTCTAATCCTATACGGTTGAAATCGTAATCAATAATTTCAGTTGCGACTAAAACATCACCTATGTTCTGCTCTATTGAGCTTTTGCCAAAAGCAATACCAAGCATAATTACCGCCTTTGGCTTCCAGATCTCTAAAGCTTTTTGCGTAACAATAACCGCTGAGCGCTCATCTCGTGTACCCATACGACACTGAGTAACAACAGTTTTGTAATGACCAAATTTATCTAAATAATCTTGCCCAGATGAGGTATATACTCGACAAGGAAGCAAACCTTCATTGACATCTGACTCTAGTAAACGAACTACCGCTTTAAATTCAATAGGTGTAGCTGTAACGATGACGAAATCCGCCTTAAATGATGAAGATTCTAGTTTGTCAGGTTCAATCTCTGGTATTTTGGGAAAAACGGAACTGTACCAAAGTTGCTCTTCTAAAATATAATCTGGTTCAAGTATTTCTTGCTCCTGCTGAATAATTTTATTTAACTCACTTTGAACTTCACTCAAAAAGGAAAATTTATATTTATTGGCAATACTTACAGCATCCTCGAAGTACTTTTTGGCAAAACTAATATCAATATCAATTGTTTGGTAAGTTTTAGCAAGTTCTCTTGAAGCCAATGATTTAATATAAGGATTATTATCAGAAATGCGAATTGTATAATATAGATCACTTATGAGATTTTCAAGTAAACTTAAATTTAATTTACTGCTTCATCTAGAGCCTTCTCTAACTGCCTGAGTTGTTGTTGTTCATCTTGAATCTGTTTTTTTAACTCTTGAATCTGTTTTTTTAACTGCAACTTTACAGTTGACTCTGGCTCAATTACGAACGTCCATTCAAGTTGTTTTAACTTCTCGATTGTAAGATTACACTCAGATTGAAGTGCTTCTTGCCTTTGCTCTAGCTGATGTTTTTGTTGTAGATTAGTAGCTGCAAGGTTGGTTTCTTGATGGAACTCACGAAATATCTCTAACTTTGATAGGATCTGAAAAGCAAAGGCACTGGCATGATGAGCAGCCTTTGCCTGTCGAACTTCTACTGGTTCTATAACATCATCATGTTTGCTTTCAATCAAATCGGAAATACCTCGAATCACGATCGCTTGAATATTAGGATAGACAAAAGCAGCACTCAAGAAACCAAATCCTTCCATCTCAACTGCGATCGCATCGTTATAACTTGACCTCAGAAACTGAAAAATGTCTGAGTGTCTTGAGGCAACAACTTTTTCCCCAGCAATAATAGGAGCCACAAACACATGAGGGGGTGGAACTGGTTTGCTGGATAGCCGTTGTAACCATTCCCTTGTTCTCGCCTCGAATTCGGCTCTCTGCACCAGCGCATAGGCAGACTTTCCCTCATTACGGCGAAGGAAAAACTGCTCTCCTACTTTTCCTGACTCATAGCGGTAAACATTCGTTGCTACCACAACATCGCCAATCGCAACATCTTTAATTCCTCCCGCAATTCCTACAAACAAGAGGATGTGAGGCTGGAAATAAGCGATCGCTCGTTCTGTTTCCACCGCTGTCCTTGTATTACCCGCACCTACCTCAGCAATGCCAACTTCCCATTCCTGTCCATTAGCAACAAACTTCCCCTGCTCGTAAATAGTCCCCCGGGGATACATCTTCTCCTCTAAATGTATTAAGTGTGTACGGACAGCCAGATATTCAACGGTTAGGGCCGTCAGTATTACCGCACGGGGCATAGGCTAATCCTTTGAGTAGTTTACAATTATCCTAATATCTACCATTGTAATGGAATCATGATTTACGATGTTATCCTCATTAGGGACAATGATCAATATATTGCCCGTGCTAAGGAATGGCCTGAAGTCACAGTTGTCGCCAATAGTCGGTATGCTGCCATTGCTCAGCTTAAATCCCAACTCCTTGACTACCTGACTAATCAGGTTGAAGTGGTTCAAGTTGAGATCCCACTGTCAATGCAGACCGAAAATCCTGGGCTCGATAAGTTTGGGTGGTTTAAGGATGACCCAACCTTTGACGATTTACAAGCTGAAATTGCGGCATATCGGCAAGAACTTGATCAAGAAATGGAGCATTTGAGAGAGTGACATATAGCTAAAATGACTTTTTATATCTTGGACAGTGATCACCTCAGCCTTTATCAACGAGGTCATGAGTCCCTAAGTCAACGATTGGTCACAATCCCGCCTGAGCAAATCGCCATCACTGTAATTAGTGCTGAAGAACTAATCCGAGGTCGTTTAGCACAAATTCGGAAAGCAACTAAACCTCAACAACGGGTTTATGCATATCACTGGTTCATAAAGACACTCGAATTTTTGCGCGATTTTAAAGTACTCGGCTACGATCCCCAAGCAGAAACCTGTTTTCAATCCCTTCTTGCCCAAAAAATTCGGATTGGTACACAAGATTTGAAAATTGCAGCGATTGTCTTAAGCCAAAGAGCAACCCTAATCACACGTAATCGTCAAGACTTCGAGTGTGTCACAGGTTTAACCATTGAGGATTGGTCAATATTGTAGGGTTAAAGTGAACTACCCACACTGCTCTTCCCACACTTTGTAACTTTTGCGGGGACGGTTGTCTACTCCGAAGATAACAAACACATCGGGGGAGACTACTGCATTGGAGACTCCTTGCTCATAACATAGCCAAAGATTGCCGGAAACGTAAACATCCTCCTCCTCTTGAAAATGGATTTTGAGGGATTCGACCCCATAAACTAGATAATCGCGGTTATAATCGCTTTCTGCCATAGGTGAGCCGTCGGGTTCTGGATAAATAACTGGTGTTGCAAGGGGAGAGAGAGTCATTGGAATGAAGAATGGAGAATGGAGAATGGAGAATTGTTAGATTGCCTCATTGTTTCAATTTTAAGCCTGATTGATGGAGTATACTACCATAACCAGGTATTGACTACGAGCGCGATGCCAGGATTTTTTGCTATTATTGTAAAATGGGTAAAAGTGTGCGCCTATAGATAACGGGTTTGTGCTCATATCCAACAACAACCCGTGGAACGGGCTTCCAGCCCTTAAACAGCCCCAGTTTTGCATTGATTGTTGGGGATATGAGAGTGCGATCGCGACGGCTAGTTGAATAGGTAGGAGATAACCTTGTTCTCCCAGACTTCCGTACCTGTTTTTCAACTACCAAATTATCGCGATCAGCGCAAGCTGGTGCCCAAAGCAATCGCGAGTTGTAGTAAGCTACTCTAAAGAGATTATACCAAATCCGATGGATCGATTCCGAGTTCCTTCAACTTTGCGGCAAGGATATCAGAACTTTGCGGCAAGGATATCAGCTCGTTGTTGTTGTTGCTCAGCTCGTTGTCGTTCCTGCTCAGATCGTTGTTTTTCGTAATCTCCCCGTTCTCGTTCTTCGCGATAAGTTCTTAAAAATTCTCCCCGTTGAGGATTGAAAAACCGTAACTCACCGTTGAGAAATCACCACAGTTCTAATCCTAACACCAAGGAGGGAACCACGGAATTTAGAATTTAGAATTGAAAATTGAAAATTGAAAATTTAGAATTTAGAATTGAGAGCTGTGGTAACGTGCTGTGGTGGTCATGAATGCAGCAACCGAGATCCCCGACTTCTTAATTGAAGAAGTGATTAACTGGATAAACCGGAAGAAGAAGTCGGGGATCTGCCGCACTTAACTGCGAAGATGCTTGCGATCAGCTTCCCTGGTGCCCAAAGCAATCGCAAGTTGTAGTCAATGGTTGAGATTATTACAAAGACGTAATATACTAAAATGGTTTGGAATGTTGAATACACCGACGAATTTCAAGAATGGTGGAATACTCTCACCGAAAAACAGCAAGACGATATAACGGCGATTGTCAAACTGTTGATGGAAGAAGGAGCAAAATTACCATTTCCATATTCGTCAGGTATTGAAGGTTCAAAGTATACTCACCTGCGCGAGCTTCGCATACAAAGCGGTGGGAATCCAATTAGGGTTTTCTATGCCTTCGATCCAAGACGAACAGCCATTTTGCTGATTGGTGGTGACAAGACAGGAGATAACAGATTCTATCAAACATACATTCCTGTGGCTGACAGGCTTTATGAGGAATATCTTGAAGAACTTAAAAAGGAAGGCTTGTTATGAGTGGACACCGCAAATTTTCCGAGCTTACCAAAGATTTTTCACCGCAACGCCAAGCAAGAATTGCTGAAAAAGTAGACAATCTGAAAAAGGAAATGGCGCTTAATGAATT
>JAAHGR010000461.1 GCA_010672425.1 Symploca sp. SIO2E6 | reverse complement strand
TTGAGAATTGGGAATTGGGAATTGGGAATTGGGAATTGGGAATTGGGAATTGGGAATTGGGAATTGGGAATTGGGAATTGGGAATTGGGAATTGGGAATTGGGAATTGGGAATTGGGAATTGGGAATAGAAACTTACCTTCCACAATTCAATACTTAAACTTGATAGTAAGATCGATACCAACTTACAAACCTTTCAATTCCTACCTCAATCGGTGTATTGGGTTTAAAGCCAACATCCCTGATTAACTCATCAATTTCTGCGTAGGTGACTGGCACATCCCCTGGTTGCATCGGTAACCAGTTTTTGAGAGCTTTTTGGCCGAGACAATCTTCCAAAACTTCGATGACTCGTGTCAGTTCTACTGGTTGATTATTACCAATATTGTAAATTTTGTAGGGAGCAGAGGTTTTTGCATCTGAGGACTGAGGTTTTTTTGCCATCACTCGGATAATACCCTCAATGACATCATCTATGTAGGTAAAATCCCGTTGCATACGACCATAGTTAAACACCTTGATTGGCTCTCCCGCTAGAATAGCTTTGGTAAATACAAATAAAGCCATGTCTGGACGATACCAAGGTCCATAGACAGTGAAGAAACGTAGGCCAGTTGTGGGGATGCCATACAGGTGGCTATAGGTATAAGCCATCAGTTCATTAGCTTTTTTGGTGGCAGCATACAAACTAACCGGGTGATCTACATTATCTTGTAGAGCGAAAGGAATTTTGGTATTGGCTCCATACACCGAACTAGAAGAAGCGAAGACTAAGTGGGACACAGAGGAGTGACGGCAACCTTCGAGGATATTCACAAAACCAACAAGGTTACTATCGACGTAGGCATAGGGATTCTGGAGGGAGTAGCGGACACCAGCTTGAGCAGCTAAATGGACAACTACCTCAAAGTGCTGCTGAGCAAACAATTCTGTTGTGCCTTCCCTGTCTGCCAAATCTAGCAGGTAAAAACTAAACTCTGGTTGCTCCCCTAATTGAGCGAGTCGGTCTTTTTTGAGAGAGACATCGTAGTAAGGGTTGAGATTATCGATCCCAACTACTGTTTCACCCCTTGCCAGCAGCTGTTGACTGAGGTGAAAACCAATGAAGCCTGCTGCACCAGTAACTAAAACTCTAACCATAATTTTTGCTCTCCATGCCTTGTAAAGCCTTAACTAACAGGCTACCAACTCAAGGCAGGACAAGAACTTTTGTTAAGTTAAGCTGGGGGAGCTGGGGAAGAAGAATTTTGCTTGAGAACTATAATAACACAGTTCAGGGTGCGGAATGTGGGTTAGATGCTTAGCAGCTTACTGATCTAAACTCCAGTCACTACAATCTATTAGAGTAATTCCTTGGAATGGACCTGGCTGAAGAGAAAGCTGGTGCAAGCGGCGATTGGTCTTAAACATTAGTTCTTGAAGTGAATTGAGTCTGCCATCTTTGAATTCACGGAGATAGGAGCGAGTAAATTCTAGGATTTCTCGCCGCGTGGGTGCTGGAGTCAACTTCAAAAGGAAACCGTATGATTGTGCCAAGCAATTATAGCAACGATCAGCAGAAAAACTTTCCAGTCTATCTCGCGAGCATGTGCGATCAATGAGAACAAAATTGAGCGGTGAATTTGTATCATCTTGTGGGTTGCTGGCACAAATAATATCCTTAAGCCTTACCCAGTCAAAAATACCAGCTTGGTGGAGCCTAGCCATCATAGTTCCTGCATCCTGCATAATCCGGCGTCGTAATTGGGTATCACCACTTTGCCAATACTCGGAGGCGTCCTTACCAACAACCTCTTTAACCAATAGGAAACCTTCGCATGGAAAACCTAATATCCTTCGTTCTCCCCATGCAACAGGCTTCATTACTGGAAAATTTTGGCTTTCGAGGAGGCGGATTGCGATTAGTTCATTGTAAGCCATATTATGTAGTAACTTCCCACGGGCCAATTTCTTGAAAATCCAATCGGACGGAAAATCATCCCAGTTACGCTTGACATAGAAGCGCTCAGTGATATTTCCACAATCTATAGAAATCCGGCGAACTTCCCGACCCTCCTCAAAAGAGACTAACTCTCCAATATCGCTTCGCATTAGCAGATCGAACGAATCTAGTGAGGAAGACTCTAAAATTTGACTGAAGGGAGGGAAGATTTCAAAATCTAATTTATAGATGAACGACACGAACTTTTTTTCCTTGAATTTCTAGACTTAGCCCTCTTGTGTCACCGAAAGCAGCGGGAAGCCCATTCCTTAAAGGATGGGAGGGATAGCCGTCCGCCGCTTTGCCTCGCTTTGCTCACCATGCTTCGCAAAAGTTGTTTGTTATTTGTTTTTTGTTTTTTTGACAAACAACTAACAACCAACAACTTGCTAACACTCTCATCCCCCGTGCTGTCTTCCGGGGGATGAGTTAACTTCCGGTAAGGCAATCTTCAGAAGCCTTATCAGTCAATCAATAAAAGCCATCCTATTGAAAAAATAGTTGCTGTATTTGTTATTAGAAAAAATCTGGCGTAAGCGAAGCGATACCGAAGGCTTATCGCTTCATAGACCAAGGCTCTCTAATTCAGAAATGGCAAATATTTTGCAAGAGTGATATAAGAGGCATATGTTTCATATTTTGTTCAGCAACCATTAACTATCTAATGATTAGTATCGCATAATTTAATGGAGTTGTCACCATCTTTTTAAAAAGATTATAAATGAATTAACAACTGAGCAATTTTCTGATTTATATTGGTCAGATGAAAACGCTGACTAGCCTTAATCTGTGCTTCCTTGGCCATGGTCGCAGCATAATCTCAGTTAGATTCCTGAGTAAGATATTTCTCAGGTTCAAAACCTTTATACACAACTTCCTTAATTTCTGGGCGTCCTCCTGCTTCGATAAAAGCTGCCTTAGTTGCTTGGGAGTTAGCAATTATTAAAGAGGCAAAAGGATTACATAAATATCTTTTTGAGGAGGCTACAGCGCTTTGCGCTGTATAGAAGTACACTCTTCCGGAAGTCCCCCTTATTAAGGGGGATGGGAGGGGGATCAACAATGTACCGCATAGCAGAGCAAACTGCTGTATCAGAAATAATTACTTCATAACCAGCACGTTTAAGAGCTAGAAATGCATGGGAGCCGATATACCCAGCTCCTCCGGTAACGAGAATTTTGGACTTAGTTGATGACATTAGAGAGACCTACAGTCCTGACAACTAGGTGGTAATTATAAGTAAATTGACTTATTTTGCCGCAGCAAAATATTTTCTTGGATTGTCAAAGGATATTTCCTGTGTAATTACCTCCAATTGAGACATGATTATTGATACATTATAGTTTAACTATGCTTGGCCGTCACTAGTAACTTAAGTAAATCTATTTTTTAGCCATAGCAAAATATTTTCTTTCATTTATAACTGCATTTTTCCTTGATCTTATTTGTCTCATGACCCACAACTTGTCGTAGGGTGGGCATTGTCAACAATCTCCAACAACAGCAATAGTATTTCCTGACAATGCCCACCACAGTGTTCTCCCCCAATAGAGATTGGTGGGCAAAAATAGGCAACTTATCGTCTCCTTTGGTTAAATAGCTTCAATTTGCCCACCCTACCAGAGAAGGCGCTCGCTAGTAACTTAAGTGTTAGGTGTTAGAGAATTTCCCACGAAATTGGCAAGAACACTTGAGAGGATATGTCCAGATATCAAGTTATAGTTTCAGTCTCTCGTCGTGCTTCCATTTTCCTTAACTGCTTCACTTCCAACTCAGCCCAATCTTCTGTCAAACCTCTATGTAGACTAAAACACATGATCAGCAGCACGATTGCAAAGGGCAAACCGGTTGTAGTTGCTGCCGTCTGTAAGGCAGTGAGTCCACCTCCAAGCAACAAGACTGCGGCAACCACTCCTTCCATAACAGCCCAAAAGACGCGCTGAGGCACCGGGGAATCCAATTTCCCCCCTGAGGTAAGGTTGTCAACCACCAGTGAACCTGAGTCACTAGAAGTCACAAAGAAAGTGATGACCAACAAAAGCCCAATGAAAGAACTCACAGATGTGAGAGGAAATTGTTGTAACATCACAAAAAGTCCTGTGGCCATGTTTTCCTCCACTGCCTCAGGAAGGTTGCCGATGTCCTTTAATGCTAAAGACAAAGCAGAACCACCGAAACACGACATCCAGATAAAGGAAAGGAACGAGGGAAGGAATAAAACTCCCAGAACAAATTCCCGTACTGTTCTCCCTTTAGAGACACGAGCGATAAATATCCCTACGAAGGGAGACCAAGCAATCCACCATGCCCAATAAAAAATAGTCCAGCCATTTTGCCAATTTGTCCCTTCAAATGCCCCTTCAAATGCCTCAGTCCAAAATGAGATAGTGGGAAATATCCCGATATAGTAACCTAGGGATTGGACAAAGAAATCGAGAATAAATTGGGTTGGACCGATGAGCAGCATGAAGGCAAAGAAGGCTATGGCTATGTAGATATTCCATTCACTCAACCGCCGGACACCCCCATCCAATCCTGCCACTACAGACAGAGTGGCAAAGCTAGTAATGATCGCAATCAAGATAACTTGGACTACCACATTGTTTGGTAAACCGACTAGCAAATTTAAGCCAGCATTGACTTGCTGTGCCCCGAAGCCCAATGATGTGGCTAGACCAAATAATGTTGATACTACAGCTAAAATATCGATCAAGTTGCCAGGCCACTCATAAATTTTCTCTCCCAAAAGAGGATAAAAAACTGAGCGTATAGTTAAGGGTAGCCCTCGATTAAAGGCAAAAAATGCTAGGGATAAGCCCACTAAGGTGTAAATTCCCCAACCGTGAAGACCCCAGTGGAAATAGATGATTCCCATTGCCTCCTCCGCTGCTGCTGCTGTTCCCGCTTCCGAACCTAAGGGAGGAGTCTGAAAGTGGGAAATCGGTTCAGCGATACCCCAAAACAACAAACCAGCACCCATACCAGCAGAGAAGAGCATGGCATACCAAGCAAAGGTTGAAAATTCTGGCTGAGCATCCTCTCCCCCAATCCGAATCTTACCAAACTTACTGAAAGCAAGAATAATTACCACTCCCAGATAGATGTTGGTAACCAAAATCAAAAACCAGCCAGTTGTATTTGCAATCAAGTTCTGAATCGCTTTGAAGGCTACATCTGCCTGCTCATTAAAGATTAGGGTCAGCACAATGAACAAGATAATGAGTCCTCCAGAGATGAAGGAAACCTGTGGGTGAAGATCAAATCCCCATCCTTGGATATTGGTATCTCCGGGTGTTCGCCCCCTTGGCTTTGGGTGAGATCTTTTTGTTGTCATGGGATATATTCACTCATTGCAGTGCTCTCCAGCAGTAATTTAGCACAATCGCCCCATGCCAAAATGAAATCATAATAGTGTGGTGAGATTTCATTTTTCATCAAACCTAGAACCTAAGCTGCTAGGCATCTAAATTTACTAGTTTTGACTGACGCGGTGACGCGGTGACGCGGTGACGCGGGGAGGAATTGAGGGTTTTTGTCTTGTTTTCAGAATATACAATTTAAATGCGTATTAGCTTAACACTATCTATGTCTCTGCTCGACCCTAATCGCTCTTACACCTTCAGTGAAATTGCTAAACTCAAAGCTCCCACTGATGAAGTCTTGGCAGAATATGGCTATTCCCTAGAACGAACCTCATTGGACTTGCCCCAATATCAGGGTGAATTAGATCGATTGCAGGAGCGGCGATCGCGTCTTGAAGAAATCTTACCCTACCTCGATCTCACCAACGAACAATCCCGGCGGGAGATGTTGATTGCACCTCTGATGACAGATTTAATTCACTACACCCAGGCACAATTGCGAATTGAGTATTCTATCAAGGTGAGCAATCAACTTCAAGGTGCGTTGGACTATTTGCTCAGAACGAAGACCAATCTGTTAGTAGTTGAGGCCAAGCACGAGGATCTTACTAATGGTTTCACCCAAATGGCAGTGGAACTGATTGCGCTTGATCAATGGGAAAAATCTCCATCGGTTGAAAAACAGCCACAGCTATTGGGAGCTGTTTCAACTGGGACAATCTGGCAGTTTGGTATTCTGTACCGTCAAGATAAATTGGTCACCCAAGAATTGACCCTCTACCGCGTACCGACGGATTTAGAACCCTTAACCAGAATTCTCATCCCAGCGCTTTCAGTTTAAGTTCAATTTCAAAAATCGCCGAAGAGTGACAAAGCTGGAACAGACAAAATAGTTCAACCTTGTGACTAAATCAACCTTAAAGCGCTCTCCATTAACGGAGGGCGCTTTAAGATTGACTCCCAAAATTGCTCTGGGTGCGTAAACTTATGTATCATTCAAGATGGGGAATTGAGAATTGGGAATTGGGAATTGGGAATTGGGAATTGTCTTCCTTATCTTCCCCATCCCCCCATCCCCCCCCCCCCCCCTCTCCCCCCCCCCCCCCCCCCCCCCCAACCCCCAAGCCCCGCGGCGGGGAAAACGGTATAAACTCGGGGGGGCCCCATTAACAAAAAAAAAAAGAGAAATAA
>JAAHGR010000460.1 GCA_010672425.1 Symploca sp. SIO2E6 | reverse complement strand
GAATTATGTATTGGTAGGGAATTGGTTGTACAAATATGTCAAGCGAATTGTTTGAAATGGTATTATCTGTATTAGTGCGATCGTAGCAATAGGTAGGTTGAGACTCAAATCTTGCACGCCTATTGAGAATTGGAAATATCTTCCTTGTCTCCCTTGTCTCCCCATCTCCCCATCTCCCCAATTCAAATAGCCTCAACGCCACCAACTTCTTCAGAACAAGCTAAGATGGTAGTATCTGACAACTATCCTACTGAAGAGATGCCTCCTGCTCAAGACTTCCCCAGTGTATCCTTAAGTACTCGCTACTCAGCCTTTATTGCTCAAATAATTGCGGACACCCTCAAAGGGAAAATTCGTTCCAAAGAATATGTTTATAAGCAATTGGTAGAACAATTAGAGCCTAGAACTGGTGAAGTTTTTGAGCAATGTTTAACCACACAAGTAAATAGCATTAAACACAAACTTGAAGTTGAAACCGATGAACTAAAATTAGCCAAAGCTGAGCGTCAAAAGCGGGCAGTTCGTACTTTACAGGATGCCTGGAAAAGATATCAGCAAACCCAGCAAAGGCAACAAGCGTGTAATGATGCTGTGACTCAACTGATTAACGCTGATACTCGCGATCGCCTTGGTGTTTTGCTGCAAATCCTTGATCCCAATCAAACTTGCCTCTTTAATCGCCAAGATATTGAACTACTCGCACAAGATCTAGACCAAGTTCAAGTATCTGACACCGATGATACTACAGTGGCGGAATTACATAGTCTGGCAACGGGACTCAAACAAGGATTGTCTACCTACACCGCCATCGAAATTCATCTAGTCGAGTGGCTGTATGGGAATCCTCAAAAAAATCTAGGATTTGGGGGAAAATCAGGAGCCAATAACCCCTGGAATCATTGGGCGAATCAGGTTAATCGTTCCTTACCCAAAATGCTCTTTCAAGGGCAAGCACTCAATCAGTCTGCCTTCCTAGTGGCACAACAACAAACCACCGTAGATTTAAGTGCCTGGGTGGAATTGATAGTGTTGCTACGAGGGATGCAAAATGGTTTAGTGGTATGGTTTGATAAGCAACCCTACAGCTTTCAGGCAGGACGTAATTTAGCCGCAGCAACCTTCCTGGCTTTTGCCGTCATCTGGAGTGAACTGAGTAAGGGGTTCGAGCAAGCTCAACAGTTGCCAGAAGTTGAGCGCCATCGCCTCTCTCGTGCCTGCTTCCAAATTACCTTACAGATTTTGCGTGCTTTTGCCCAACGGGATAATTTTCCCTTGTATGGAGGAGTTTTGGCCTCCTTCTCCGGTGAAAACTCTCGCGACACGATTGCCTATCTAGATCAACCCCTCAAAGCGATCGCTAAAACTCAGGAAAAGGCTAGAATTTTAACTATATTGGGTTATTCTCAACAGTGGATTGGCTATCGTGAGCAAGCAAAATTATTATACCAAGAGGCATTGGCATTGGCTCGTGAAGCTTCAGATCAAGCCTGCGAAATTGCCAATCTGAATCATCTAAGTCGCTGGAATTTGAGCCAACGTGAATTGGCAGCAGCCATTGATTATGGGCAAAGAGCACTGCTATTCTCCCGTCAAGTAGGTGATGGAGTCGGAGAAACCAATGCGATCGCTAATTTGGGCTATGCGGAAGTTCGTCAAGCACAGCAGCAAGAACATATTACCGCATTAGAACTCGAACCTTGTATCGCAAGGCTGAAGCGGGGGTTAAAGCTAGCGGAAAAACACCAAGATTTCCTCTGTGAGGTATTTTGCGCCTTGGGATTGGGCATAGCACATCTGATCTCAAACCAAACTAGCACGGCGATATCCTATTTAGAGAGAAGTCTGAATCTGTCTACTAAGATTGGCAATCTTGAGTTAGAAGGTTTGAGTTATGCCACCATCGCCGAGGCAACTTATCAACTAAATCAACTCCCATCTGCTGTGGTTTACGCTTGCTTAGGGATGTATCTGCTAGAGCAAAAACAGGCAAGGGAGTGGCAACAGGCTGCCAACCTGGTGACAATTCTGCAAGGCAGGTTGGGTGAGGAGGAATTTAAGCAGATTTTACAACAGCAGCGATCACATATAGTTGCCAGGATTAGTGTAGATGGTTTTGATTATTTGCTGAAGTTATTGTAGAGGCCATCTATCTGAATCCATCCTGTAGGAATTTCCAGAGTAGAATGGAAGAATAGTCTATATTGCCCTGTCCAGGATCTTGGCGCTGACTTCCAAATCACAGAAACTGAGTTTTGAGAAGAAGATTCATGCTTGACTTATACGATCTGATCCGAAACATTCAAAAGCGTCCTGCAATGTATTTGGGGCAACCCTCTATTGTTCATCTCCGCACATTTCTGGCTGGTTACTTCTTCGCCCGTCATCAACTGGGAGAGCCAGAAACTGCTCAGGAAAAGCACTTTGATAACTTTCAACCCTGGATTCAGAAAAAGTTTAAGATTACATCTAGTCAGTCTTGGGATAAGATTATTCTATTTTTTTCACAGGATGAGCATCAAGCCCTCAAGCAATTTTTTGAACTCTTCGATGAATTTTCCAGAAGCGATTGCAAGGCAGCAATGCCTGTAATTACTCAAACATTTCACTCAACTATAAAGGGTTAAGCTTCCGCTAATCTGAAGTTATTGTAGAGGCCATATCACAGAAAATACTGAATTAAACATCTGGATGATTTGACGTGATTCGTTATTGACAATTTGTTGAGTTTGTTTATCCCATAACACCGGACTGTGCTGCGTTGGGTTTCACTTGGTTACACCCAACCTACATTTAGTCGTGTCAGGGCAGAATCAATGGACAGATATAAAGCCACCATCAAGTAATCAAGTTTCAGATAAAGTTAGTGTAAAGCTATCGAACCTTATCTAAAGTTACTATGAAGTTCGATAGTTTGAGATTAAAGTTGCTGTAAAGATTTCCACTAATATTCAGGCCACATCTTTCTCAAATATCCATATTTCAAGAAATTATCATACAGCTGTTTACTTTGCTGGGCTTGGGTTTAAGCCTCAGTAAAGTGCTATCTATTTTTTCATTTAATGGTCTGTTGCTAGCCTTAATTAAGCTCTTGTGTAAATCTGATAAATTGCCATATACTGCATTCATCTCAGCAACCTATCCAGATAAATTTCATGAGACGGCATCTATTATCTAACGCACAAACAAGAATAAAAGCATCATTATTACCCAGTGCTTTAGTTGTTACTACCCTTCTTTTTAGCTCACCGGCTAGAGCACAAACAGCAATTGCCGACATTCCCTTAGATCCCAATAAACAGAGTGTTGCTAGTCAATGGATTAGTGAAGCTCTTTTAGCCGTCAGCACGCCAACAGGTTCTGCATTAGGTCCGACAGGTGCTTCCCGTGCCTATGGCATGTTGGGAACAGCTATGTACGATGCTTGGTCTGCCTATGAGCTGCTGCCATCGAGCACTGTGCTAGGTGATACTTTGCAACAGTTAGACAGTGACAATACTAGTTCTAATAAAGCAGAAGCTGTTAGTTATGCTGCGTTTACTGTTCTTTCTGACCTATTCCCCGAACCGACGTTAGTTGACTCCTTCCGCAATCGGATGACCGCCTTGGGGTTTGATCCAGATCATGCCCATACCACCTCAGCGAATATCGGGCAGACCATGGCCAATGCCCTGTTAGATTTCCGTCATAACGATGGTTCTAACCAGTTAGGAGATAACCCGAACAGCAATGGCAATCCCTATTCAGGTACCAGTGGTTATGTAGCGACCAATAGTGCTAATAATCTTCCTAATAGTATCACCTCTCTGGAGCGATGGACACCAGAAAATGTGCCCATTGATAGCCCACCAGGAGACCCCAATCACCAAAGAATTCAGTCAGCTCTCACACCTCACTGGGGAAACATTACTCCCTTTAGTTTAAGTTCAGGTGGCCAGTTTCGACCATCGGCTCCTGAAGCATTTCTCTTAGATCCGAATGCTACAGCTGACCTAGCAGCTGGGACTATCACCCGCTCCGATAATACAACAGTTGAGATTAGCAAAGACCTCATTGGGGTTGATATTAATCCTGCATTCATCGCTCAAGCAGAGGAAGTAGTCGAGTATAGCGCCAGTCTCAGTTCACCAGAAGCTGACTCTCTACCCGGTGGTCAAGCGGAGGGAGACAGACGAAAATTGATTGCAGAATTTTGGGAAGATCCCTCCGGAACCCCTTTCCCTCCAGGAACTTGGATGTTCTTCGGTCAGAAAGTTGCTGAAAAAGATAATCCGGATCTTGATAATGATATTCCTCTATTTTTTAACCTAGGCAACGCCGTCTTTGATGCTGGCATTGCTACTTGGGAAGCCAAATACTATTATGATTATGTTCGTCCAGTAAGGGCAATTCGAGAATTAGGTCGTTTGTGTTTGATCGGTACAGAAAATGCTAACGGTGATTGTGAAATCAGGGCTTGGGCTGGTCCAGGACAAGGTACGCAAACAATTTTAGCAACCGATTTTCTCACTTACCAAACTCCAGGAGGCGACCCTTCTCCACCTTTCCCAGAATATACTTCAGGTCATAGTGCCTTTAGTGCGGCAGCGGCTGAAGTGCTCAGGCAGTACACAGGTAGCGATGACTTTATTTTAGGAGATGGTACCCTCGGACTTGGCGTTACTTTTGGACCTGGAGATTCTCGATTTGAGCCTGGTCTTACTCCGCAAAGCGACATCACTTTATCCTGGTCAACTTTTTCCGAGGCAGCTGATGAAGCGGGTCTTTCTCGCCTCTATGGTGGAATTCATTTTGATGATGGAGATATCAATGGTCGGATTTTAGGACGACAAGTCGGCAATGAAGTGTTTGCCAGAACCCAATATTATCTCAATGGAGCTCAGAGTGTTCCTGAACCTGGAGTAACCACTGCGCTTTTGGCTTTAGGTGGCTCTTTCGTTATTCGTCGTTGGGGACGTCGTAAATCCTAAGATTAAGTATTCTTAGAAACCGGGTTTCTAGCAAGGACACAATGCAATGTAGCATTTCTCCCAAAGAAACCCGGTTTCTGGATCGGGGTTTTATATCAAGTTCGGTTGAATACTTATTGTTAAGGCTGACGCGGTGACGCGGTGACGCACCGGACGCGGAGAAGTTTTTATTCTAAGCCATTGGGGCGTATGCAATACGCCCCTACGGTTAAATCAATAATGATAGCGATCGCAGGAACTGAATCGATGCATTGTGATATAATTACTATAAATAATAACTAAAATGCCCATCTACTAAAGTCTAGAGAAGGCTTCTGGACTCTATTCATCACATTGAGCTTGGGACAAATACCAGGAAATGACAACCTTCTTTGATGCCTTCATCTCTTATGGAAGAGCCGACAGTAAAGCTTTTGCGCAAAAACTTCAAGCTCTTCTCCAGGAACAGGGTTTTAAAGTCTGGTTTGATTTCAATGATATTCCCCTAGCAGTAGATTTCCAGCATCAGATTGATGATGGTATTGAAAAAGCCCATCACTTCCTCTTTGTTATTGCTCCTCATGCCGTCAATTCTCCCTACTGCCTCAAAGAAATTGAGCTAGCGATTAAGCTCAATAAACGGATTATTCCTCTATTACACGTTATGTCCATTAGCCAGTCAACCTGGCAGCAGCGCTATCCCCATGGTACTCCGGAAGAGTGGGAAGCGTATCAGGAAAAAGGGTTGCACGAAAGTTATCGGAATATGCACCCCATCATTCGTAAACTGAATTGGGTGTATTTCCAAGAAGAGACAGACGATTTTGAACAATCTTTAGCCGACTTAGTTAAGTTACTCGGTTCTCATACTGACTATGTAGCACAGCACAGTCAGTTGCTAGTCAAAGCATTAGAGTGGGAGAGGAATCAAAAGCAACTTAGCTGGCTATTAGTTGGGGAAGAAAGACAACAGGCTGAAGCTTGGCTCAAGATACGATTTAAGGAGGAACAACCCCCTTGTACTCCTACTGATTTACATTGTGAATACATCACTGAAAGTATCAAAAATGCCAATAACTTGATGACACAGGTGGTTATTGCTTACAGTGAGCAGGATCAAGGGACGATGGCCAAGATTAGTCGCAGTTTAAGGCGAGAAAGTATTACAGAAATTGCATTCAAAGCCCACGAGCGTAGCGTCCTATAGGCGTGGGATGTAGAATGCCCACCTTTAGGTGGCGTGTTATCTATTTCTGTGCTAAAATAGTTTACGTCGATTGATTTGACGTAAATGTTTATCTTTGAGTCCAAGCTGTATGGCAAGAAAACTCAATATCAAGCAATAGATGAGGCAATACGGACGGTTCAATTCATCCGGAACAAATGCCTTAGATATTGGCAGGATAATCGTGGAATCGGTCAAAAAGCGATTTATGCTTATTCAACTGTTTTACGACATGAGTTTGCTTTTGTCGAGAAGCTTAACTCGATGGCTTGTCAAGCATCAGCAGAACGAGCATGGTCAGCGATCAGTCGTTTTTATGATAATTGCCGTAAGAAGGTTAAGGGAAAGAAAGGTTATCCCAAGTATCAAAAACGATGTCGCTCCGTTGAATACAAAACAAGTGGATGGAAA